>CAMCBY010000004.1 GCA_945873015.1 Klebsiella pneumoniae | reverse complement strand
CGTCTCACTGCTGCCTGAGGGTACCGAGATGCCGGCGCGATCGCTGGTATCGAGCTGCTGCTGACCGCTTTGTGTGACGCGCGACAAGGTCAGGTCCAGGCGGGAGCCCTGTTCGACTGCCTCGGCGAAACGCTCGATATGGCCAGGTGAGCGATACAAGGACCAGGCGCTGATGATCACCATCAGCGACACCAGCAAACCCACGACCATCAAGCAGAGGCCGAAATAACGCACGGTGAGATTCAAACGCCGCTCGGCGCGCTCGATGGCATCGAGCTCGGGGGGATCCTGTTTGAATTCAAAGCGTGCCACGCGCCGGATTCTACACGAGGCAATGAGCGCTTAAGCGCGCGGCTCGCGAGTGCCGCACGAGGGCGCTAAAGTAGCCGCGCCTATGTTCGAGCTACGCACCCTGGGAGCGCGACTCGCGGGCGCGACTGCGGTCGCGCTCGCTGTGAGTTCTATGGTGTTTCTGCTGCTTCATTGTGTGCCGGGCGACCCGGTCGATGTGATGCTGGGCGACTACGCTGCCGCCGCCGACCGACTTGCGCTGCGCCGCCAGCTTGGACTCGACCTGCCCTTGAGCGAGCAATGGTGGCGTTTTCTGCGCGGTCTTGTGCGCGGCGATCTCGGTGTGTCGCTGGTCAGTGGTCAGCCGGTCATGGGCTTGCTTGGCGAGCATTTTTTCTACACCGCACAACTCGCGCTCGCCGCGCTGCTGCTGGCCTTGCTGGTGGGGCTGCCGCTTGGCGCGCTGGCCGCTCTGCATGCAGGGCGATGGTGGGACAGTGGTGCCAGCGTGCTCGCGGTGCTTGGCATGTCACTGCCGAGTTTTGTACTCGGACCGCTGCTGATAGTGGCCTTCGCGGTACAACTGCGCTGGTTCCCTATTGGCGGCGCCGAGCAGGCTGCCGGCCTGGTGTTGCCGGCGGTGACGCTCGCCAGCGGGCTCGCAGCGGTGCTGACGCGCATGACCCGCGCTGCCATGCTCGATGTGTTGCAGCTGCCGCACGTGCAGGCGGCGCGCGCGCGTGGTTTGAGTGAGTTCGCAGTGGTGCTCGGCCACGTGTGTCGCAATGCCGCGTTGCCGGTGGTGACCGTGATTGGTCTGCAGCTTGGTGCCCTGCTCGGCGGCGCGGTTGTGACGGAGACAGTATTCAACTGGCCGGGCCTCGGGCAGTTGCTGGTGGAGTCCATCCAGCGCCGTGATTATCCGGTAGTGCAGGGTGCGGTGCTGCTGATTGCACTGTGCTACATCGCGGTCAATACCATGGTCGATACGCTCTACACGCGCCTCGACCCGCGTATCGGCACGCCAGCATGAAGCTCGCCGAGGGCCTCGCGTGTGCCATCGCTGTCGGCTGGTTGCTGATTGCGTTCGTGAGCAGCGTGTGGCCGCCGGCGGCTGATGTGGTGTCGTTGCCTGGCATTCTCGCGCCACCTGGCAGTGGCGCGCTGCTCGGTCGCGACGACCTCGGCCGTTCCGTGCTGGCGCGTCTCGCCGCCGGCGCACGCATCTCGCTCGAAGTGGCGCTGGTGGTGGTGGTGGTGACCGCCCTGTTCGGCACCCTGCTTGGCCTGCTTGCCGGATGGTGCGGCGGGCTGGTCGATACCTTGCTGCTGCGTCTGACCGATGTGTTCCTGGCCTTTCCCGGCATTCTGCTCGCAATCGCATTGGCCGGGGTGCTGGGTCCGGGCATCGCCAATGTCATGACCGCCTTGAGTGTGGTGGGCTGGGTGGGTTTCGCACGCCTGGCGCGCGCCCAGACCTTGAGCGTTAAACAGCGCGATCATGTCGCGGTCGCCCACGCTCTTGGTGTCGCGCCGCCGCGTATCGTGTTGCGTCATGTGTTACCCCTGATCGCCGGGCCGTTGATAGTCGAAGCGAGTTTTGCCTGCGCAGCGGTGATCGTGGCCGAGGCCGGTCTGTCCTTCTTAGGTCTTGGCGTGCAGGCACCGACACCTTCGTGGGGGAGCATGATTCGCGACGGCGCGCGCTATCTGCTGGTCGCACCGCATCTGGTGCTGGTGCCGGGGCTCGCACTCGCGAGTCTGGTGGTGGCCATCAATCTGCTCGGCGATGGTTTGCGCGATCGCCTCGACCCGCGCCGTCCTTGAGCGCGGTGGGCGCGATACACTAGCGCGCCCAGTGCTGGACAGGACGTAATGCTCGGACCGTTGATGATCGATATCGAAGGCACGGCTCTCACGCCGGCCGATAGCGAGTTGTTGCGCCACCCGCTGGTCGGCGGCGTGATTCTGTTCGCACGTAACTACGTGGAACCGGCGCAACTGGCGGCGCTGACCCACGCTATTCACGCCTTGCGCGAACCCAAACTCGTGATTGCAGTGGATCAGGAAGGCGGGCGCGTGCAGCGTTTTCGTGACGGTTTCTCGGCCCTGCCGCCGCTCGCGCGGCTCGGCGAACTGTATACGCAGGACGCGCGCGCGGCGCTCGCGCGCGCCGCCGATTGTGCGTGGCTCATGGCCAGCGAATTGCGCGCGGTGGGGGTGGATTTCAGTTTTGCGCCGGTGCTCGACCTGCACACTTCACGCAGCGCGGTGATCGGCGACCGTGCGCTGCATAGTTCGCCACAGGTGGTGGCACGCCTCGCCAGTGCCTACATTGCCGCCCTTCATCGCGCCGGGGTGGCGGCGGTCGGCAAACACTTTCCGGGCCACGGCTGTGTGGCCGCCGATTCCCACCACGAGTTGCCGATAGACGAGCGTGATGGTTTTGATCTGGAACAGAACGATCTGGTGCCATTCCGGGCCGCAGTCGCTGCCGGTATCGAAGGCATCATGACCGCCCATGTGCTGTACCCCAAGGTCGATAGTCGCGTGGCTGGATACTCGTCTTATTGGATCAAAGACGTGCTGCGCCACGACATGGGTTTCAGCGGCACGGTGTTCAGCGACGATCTCAGCATGGCCGGCGCCGACCTTGGCGCGAGTTACGCCGAACGCGCGCGCCAGGCACTGGCCGCCGGCTGCGATGTGCTGCTCATCTGCAATCATCGCGCGGGTGCCATCGAAGTCATCGACAGTCTGCCGGTCGCGCCCTACCCGCAAACTCAAGTAAGGCTCATGCGTATGCACGGCCGCGGTGGCGCGTCGTCGCTGGCGGCCCTTCAGGCCACTCCGGATTGGCCGGCGGTGGTGGCGCGCGTGCGCAGTCTCGAGCCTGATCCTGAGTT
Organism: Klebsiella pneumoniae; assembly: GCA_945873015.1. GTDB lineage: Bacteria > Pseudomonadota > Gammaproteobacteria > JADJYF01. The sequence continues at coordinate 27,909 of CAMCBY010000004.1, read as the reverse complement.
CGATCTCGGCGACGACAATGCGCTGGCCTGAGCGCCTGCGTCTGTTACCGCTGTGGCTGGCCTGCTGGCTGGCGGCGGCGCCGGCCGCCGAAATCGAATGCGAACCGTTACGCCGCGCCGCGCCCATCGATCGGGCGGCTGTTGTGCACGGTCATGGCCTGCTGTGGCGGGTGAGTGGCGCCGCGGCCGGCGACAGTTATGTGCTCGGCACCATGCATACCGCTGAACCTCGGGTCATGAAACTGGTGGATACCATCGAGCCCCAGTTCGCCGACAGTCCGGTGTTTGCGATGGAAGTGGTGCTGGACGAGTCGGCCATGCGCAAACTCGGCGTCGCAATGTTCTACAGCGATGGGCAACGTCTGTCACAAGTGATCGGCGCGCCCTTGTTCGACCGTATTGCCCGCCATCTCGGCGACTATGGCGTGCCGGCCAGTGTGGCCGAGAGCATGAAACCGTGGGCCGCCTTCACCACCTTGAGTATGCCGGCGGCGAGTGATGCCGCGCCGCTCGACCTGCAATTGATGAGCACCGCGCGTGCCGCCGGCAAGGAGGTGATCGGCCTCGAGACTGTCGAAGAACAACTGGCGGTGTTTGAAGGCGTGCCCGAGGCTGAGCAGGTGGCGATGCTGCGCGAAGTGGCCTGTCATCACGCCACGTTCCAGCGTGAAATCATGGAAATGGTCGATGCCTATGTGGCGCGCGATCTGGTCGCACTGGTCGAGCAGTCCGAACGTTATGACGGCGTCGGCAAGCAGGCCTTGATGGACAGACTCTTGTACCAACGCAATACACGCATGGCCGAAAGGATGGTGCCGTTGCTCGCCGCCGGGCATGCCTTCGTCGCGGTCGGCGCGCTGCATCTGCCGGGTGAGCGTGGGGTATTGCGCCTGCTCGAACAGCAGGGTTATCGGGTCGAGGCGGTATACTGAGCGGCCACGGCATGGCGCCGCTGCGTGAGGTCGGACGTGAAGATTCCCTTCGTCAAAATGCATGGGCTGGGCAACGATTTTGTGCTGCTCGATCAGCGTGAGCGCCATTTCGGCCTGACGCCCGCGCAAATTGCCCACCTTGCCGACCGTCGTTTCGGTATCGGCTGCGATCAAGTGCTGTCACTGGAAACCGCCGACGACGCGGCGGCTGCGGTGCGCTACCGCATATTTAATGCCGACGGCTCGAGCGCCGAGCATTGCGGTAACGGTGTGCGCTGCGTGGCACGTTATCTCGAGCGACGCGGTGAGGTGAAAGCCGGCTCGGTGCTGGTCGAGATCGGCGCGGCACTGTTCGAACTCACTTTGCTCGACGATGGTCAGGTGCGAGTCGATATGGGCGCACCGCGTTTCGTACCCGCCGATATTCCGCTGGCGGCGGCGACCGAGGCCGATCGTTATCCCTTGTCCTTCGACGGTCAGAGCCTGGAGTTCGGCGCGGTATCGATGGGTAACCCCCATGCGGTGTTCGAAGTGCCGTCCACCGACAGCGCGCCGGTCGCTACACTCGGCGCGTTGCTGCAGGACCATGCCTTGTTCCCGCGCCGCGTGAATGTTGGTTTTATGCAGGTCATCGACGCCGAACATATCCGCCTGCGGGTGTTTGAACGCGGCGTTGGCGAGACCAAGGCCTGCGGGACCGGCGCTTGCGCGGCGGTGGCGGTCGGTCGAAGATGGCAGCGCCTCGGCGCGCAAGTGCTGGTTCAATTACAGGGCGGTGAGTTGTCCATCGCCTGGGATGGCAGACCTGAGCATTCGTTGTGGATGACCGGCCCCGCCACATTCGTGTTTGAAGGAAGTATCGAACTATGACCTCGCCCAGCCAGCCGGAGGCGCCCAGCCACGCGCCCGTCGCGGCGCAGGACGTCGCAGACTATCTGCGTGCCCACCCCAATTTTCTCGTGCAGCACCCGCAACTGTTGAGCGAACTCAGCATCCCCCATGAGACCGGCGCGACGGTGTCCCTGGTCGAACGGCAAGTCGGGGTGTTGCGCGAAGAGAACGCGCGCCAGAAGAAACAGTTCGAAGACCTCATCCGTCATGCCCGACACAACGAGCAACTGACCCACAAGATTCACACGTTGGTGTTGAATCTCATGAACGCGGTCGGGCCGCAGGCCATTTTCACTTGCCTCGAACGGGGCCTGTGTGCGGAGTTCGGCGCGGATCGAGTCGAATGCCTGATTTTCGCCGACTCGGCGGCCCTCGATGGCGAGGCTTTGGCGCCTTTCGTGGGGGTGGCGGCAACCGCCCGCAGCGCTTTTGCGCCGGTCATCGGCGCGCGCAGCTCCGCTTGTGGCGTGCTGGAGGGAGAACAACTACGGGCCTTCGATGCGGACTTCAAAGGCTCGGCGGTGGTCATGCCGCTGCTGGGTCAGGGCTGGGATGGCGTGATCGTGTGCGCCAGCGACGACGCTGGCCGGTATTCGGCCGACATGGGCACCGAGCTGCTTGAATACCTGCGCGAAGTCGCGGCGCTGCTCATCGCACCGTGGGTGAAGCGGAACCCACGGCCCTGAGCGAGGCGGCGGCGGCCGCACGCGCCGCTGCGCTGGCCGATTTCCTGCGCGGTCTGGCCGGGCGCTCGCCCCATACCATCGCCGCCTACGGGCGCGATCTGGCACAGTTCACGCACTGGCTGAATGGCCAGGACATCGCCGACTGGCGCGCTATCGATATTCATTGCCTGCGCGCCTATGTCGCCGACCGACATCGCGCCGGCGCCGGCGGCACTTCGCTGGCGCGTGCATTGTCGGCCTTGCGCGCCTGGTTCAAACATCTCGCCGCGCGCGGGCTCATGGATGCCAACCCGGCCCAGGGCCTGCGCGCACCGAAATCGCCGCGCCGCCTGCCGCGCGCACTGGATGTCGATCAGGTCACCCGCGTGCTGGAACAGGACACCGAAGGGGTGCTGGCGCTACGCGACCGGGCGATGTGGGAAACGCTTTATTCCTGTGGTCTGCGGGTGTCGGAACTGGTGGGCTTGAGCCTTGCCGATGTCGATTTACGCAACCGCGAGGCGCGCGTGCTGGGCAAGGGCCGCAAGCAGCGTGTGGTGCCGATAGGGCGCTTCGCGCTCGACTTGCTCGAACAATGGCTCAAAGTGCGCGGCACGCTCTTGAAGGATGAACAGAGCGCGCTGTTCCTCAACCACCGCGGTCAGCGCCTCACCACCCGCGGTGTACAGAACCGCCTCGCTCACTGGTGCCTCGCCCATGGCATCGACATCAAGCTCCATCCGCATATGCTGCGACATTCCTTCGCCTCGCATCTGCTGGAGTCTTCGGGCGATCTGCGCGCGGTGCAGGAACTGCTCGGGCACGCCAATATCTCGACCACGCAGATTTATACCCACCTCGATTTCCAGCGTCTTGCCAAGGTTTATGACGAGGCCCACCCGCGCGCCAGGAAGCGCTCCGGATAGCGGCCGCCGCGGGGCCATCGTGTACAATCCCGGGCCCATGTCGAACAAATCCTCTGTCGTGTTACACGGTACTACCATCTTATCTGTGCGCCGCGGGCGTGACGTCGTCATCGGTGGCGATGGTCAGGTCTCGATGGGCGACACCATCCTGAAAGGCAATGCGCGCAAAGTGCGCCGCCTCTATCAGGAACAGGTCATCGCAGGCTTTGCCGGCGGCACTGCCGACGCCTTTACGCTGTTCGAGCGTTTCGAAGGCAAGCTCGAAGAACATCGCGGCAACCTGTTGCGCGCCGCGGTCGAACTGGCCAAAGACTGGCGCACCGACCGCATGCTGCGTCGCCTCGAAGCGATGCTGGCGGTCGCCAATCGTGATCACTCACTGATCATCACCGGCACCGGCGACGTAATAGAACCGGAGCACGACATCATCGCAATCGGCTCGGGAGGCAACTATGCGCGGGCTGCAGCCCGCGCCTTGCTGGCCGACACCGACCTCGACCCCGAAGCCATCGTGCGCCGCGGTCTCACCATTGCCGGTGAGATTTGTGTGTACACCAATGGTCATATCACGATTGAAGCATTGACCGGTTGAGACCGACATCATGGGCATGAGCAATCTCACCCCGCAGGAAATCGTCGAGCAGCTCGACAAACACATCGTCGGCCAGGCCGATGCCAAGCGTGCAGTCGCGATTGCGCTGCGTAATCGTTGGCGTCGCGCGCAGGTCGAACCTGTGCTGCGCAACGAAATCACGCCCAAGAACATCCTCATGATCGGGCCGACCGGGGTCGGCAAGACAGAGATCGCGCGGCGCCTGGCACGACTCGCCGGTGCGCCTTTCATCAAGATTGAAGCGACCAAGTTCACCGAAGTCGGCTACGTCGGCCGTGACGTCGATTCGATCATTCGTGACCTGGCGGATATCGCCGTCAACATGGAACGCGAAGAGGCGATGGCGCAGTTCCGTCAGCAGGCCGAAGAAGCCGCCGAGGAACGTATTCTCGATGTGCTGCTGCCCGGGCCGCGCACTTTCGGCGAGACCGCGCCCGAGGACGAATCGGCTACCCGCCAGCGTTTTCGCAAGATGCTGCGTGAAGGCAAACTCGAGGATAAGGAAATCGAAATAGAAGTGAACGCGGCCGGTGCCGGCGTCGAAATCATGGCGCCGCCCGGCATGGAGGAAATGACCAACCAGTTGCGCGGCATGTTCCAGAACCTGGGCCAGAGCCGCAAGCGCAGCCGGCGCGTGCAGATTGCCAGTGCACGCAAGCTGCTGGTCGAGGAAGAGGCGGCCAAACTCATCAATGAAGAAGACATCCGCGCGCGTGCACTCGAAAACCTCGAACAGAACGGTATCGTGTTCCTGGATGAAATCGACAAGGTAGCGCGGCGCTCCGATACGCATGGACCGGACGTCTCGCGCGAAGGTGTTCAGCGCGATCTGTTGCCGCTGGTCGAAGGCTGCTCCATCAGCACCAAACACGGCATGGTCAAGACCGATCATGTGCTGTTCATCGCGAGCGGCGCGTTTCATTTCGCCAAACCCTCCGACCTGATTCCGGAACTGCAGGGCCGGTTACCGAACCGCGTAGAACTCGCGCCGCTGACCGTCGAAGATTTTGTGCGCATTCTGACCGAACCCGACGCCTCGCTGACGCGCCAGTACAAAGCCTTGCTCGCGACCGAGAATGTGCAGCTGGAATTCACCGCCGACGGGGTCGCACGCCTCGCCGAGATCGCCTGTTCCATCAACGAGCGCAGCGAGAACATCGGCGCACGGCGTCTGCATACGGTGATGGAAAAACTGCTGGAAGCGGTGTCTTTCACTGCGCCGGGGCTGGACGGCCAGCAACTCACGATTGATGCCGACTACGTCAATCGCCATATCGGACGCCTGGTGGCCGACGACAACCTCGCAAAGTACATCCTCTGACATGGCCAATCACACACCCGTCGACATCAAGCTCCATCAGCAGTCGCGCAAACTCGAGTTAAGTTTCGACGACGGCAGGAGCTTCACGCTGTCTTGTGAGTTTCTGCGCGTGTATTCGCCGTCGGCCGATGTGCGTGGCCACAGTCCCGAACAGGCTGTGCTGCAAACCCACAAGGAAGGCGTCAACATCAAGGATATCGAGGCGGTCGGCAATTACGCCATCAAACTGGTATTCGACGACGGCCACGATACCGGTCTTTATACCTGGGATTACCTCTACGAACTCGGCACGCGCCAAACCGAATACTGGCGCAAATATCTCGCCGCGTTGGCGGCCGCCGGTATCGAACGCGTGGCAGCCGATGTCTGACGAGAGCGTCGGCGACAGCCTCGGCGCGCACCACCAGGACGAAACCCAGTTCGGTTTCGAGCGCGTGCCGACGGCTGCCAAGAGCGCGCGCGTCAAGCGTGTGTTCGATGCGGTCAGTCCACGTTACGACCTCATGAACGACTTGATGTCGGCCGGCCTGCATCGCTTGTGGAAACGTTTTGCGGTCGATCTGTTGAAGCTCAGACCCGGCCATGTGGTGCTCGACCTGGCGGGCGGCACCGGTGATATCGCGCGCCTGCTCGCGACGCGTTTCCCAGGCCAGAATCGTGTGCTGGTCAGTGATATCAACGCGCAGATGTTGTGGCGGGGGCGCGACCGTGCGATCGACGCGGGACTCGGCAACGGCCTCGAATATGTGCAGGGTAATGCCGAGGCGTTGCCGTTCGCCAGCGACAGCATAGACCGTGTGACGATGGGTTTCGGGCTGCGTAATGTCACCCACAAGGACCGCGCGCTCGCCGAAATCGCGCGCGTGCTCAAGCCCGGCGGGCGCGTGGCGGTGCTGGAGTTTTCGACCGTCAAGACTCCGTTACTCGCGCGCGCCTACGATTTTTATTCATTTCAGGCCCTGCCGCGTCTCGGTCAACTGGTGGCAGGCGACGGCGACAGCTACCGTTATCTCGCCGAATCGATTCGTGTGCATCCCGACCAGGATGCGCTCAAATACATGATGGAACGCGCCGGCTTCGAGGGCGTGCGTTATTACAACCTGATGGCCGGTATCGTGGCTGTGCATGTCGGTTGGAAATACTGAAATGATTCGTGAGGCACGCATCCGCAACGACTTCGCCGATCCTTTGCTGGCGCGGCTCGAAGACGCTTTGTCGCTGGCGCTGTCGCGTTTGTTACGCAGCAATGCCGATACCGCTGCACGGCTCGCGGCGCTGGATGGCAGTGTCATTGAAATCGCGTTACGCGACAGCGCGCGCAGTGCCTATGCCTTGCCGAGTGCCGACGGGGTCAAGCTCAAGCGCCATCACGACGGTGCGGTGGCGGTCAAGGTCAGCGGCCGGATTGCGGACTTTCTCGCCTATGCGCGCGCCAGTCGGCGTGGCGATTCTCTGGGCGCGGGGCGCATCGAAATTGCTGGCGACCTCGCGGTTGCACAGCAGGTGCAGGCGCTGCTCGCCGAACTCAGCATCGACTGGGAAGAACTACTGTCACGCACCATCGGCGACGTGCCGGCCCATCAGGTCGGGCGCGCCGCGCGCGCAGTGTTTGCTTTCGGCAAACAGGCATTGGCCAAACTCGAGCGCGATACAGCGGACTATCTCAAACACGAAAGCCGCCTGGTGGTGAGTCGACAGGAACTCGAACAGTTCGGGCGCGCGGTGTTCACCCTCACTGACGACGTTGATCGGCTCGAGGCGCGTCTCAGACGCCTGCGCGAACGCAGCCCCCGCTCATGATTCTGGTCCCGCAGTTTCTGCGTGTGCTCGCCATTCAGCGTGTGCTGATCAGACACGGCTTTGACGAGATTATTTTCTCGATGCCGATGTTCGCGCCTTTCGGTTTCATACTTTATCTGTTGCCGTGGAACTGGCGGCGACGCCACTACCTGCCACGTGCGCAGCGCCTACGCGCGGTGCTGGAAGACCTCGGCCCGCTGTTCGTCAAGTTCGGTCAGATACTTTCCACGCGCCGCGACCTGTTGAATGACGAATTCGCCGGCGAGCTGGCCAAGCTGCAGGATCATGTGCCGCCGTTTCCCGGCAGCCAGGCGCGCGCCATCGTCGAGCGTGCCTATGGCCACAAGCTCGACCGCGTGTTCGCGATGTTTGACGAAACGCCGCTGGCCTCGGCCTCGATAGCCCAGGTGCATTGCGCACGTCTGCTCGACGGTCGCGAAGTTATCGTCAAAGTGGTGCGGCCGAATCTGCGCAATACCATCGATAAAGACATCAAGCTCATGTACCTGTTGGCCGAAGCCGCCGAGCGGCTGTGGTCGCGCGGACGCCTGCTCAAGCCGAAAGTGGTGGTCGCTGAGTTCGAGAAGACCTTGCTCGACGAACTCGACATGATGCGCGAAGCCGCCAATTGTTCGCAGCTCAAACGCAATTTCGCTGATTCCGATCGCATGTACGTGCCGGAAGTTTTCTGGGACCACACCCGCGAGAATGTGCTGGTGATGGAGCGCGTGTCGGGCCTGCACATAAGTGACCTCGATGGTCTGCGCCGTGCGGGTGTTGATCTGAAGATGCTGGCGGAACGCGGTGTCGAGATCTTCTTCACGCAGGTGTTCCGCGATCATTTCTTTCATGCCGACGTGCACCCGGGCAATCTGTTCATCCTGCCCGGTGAAAACGGCGAGGGGCCGCGTTATGCGCCGGTCGATTTCGGCATCATGGGCTCGCTGAGCGAATTCGATCAGCGTTACCTGGCGGAAAACTTCTCGGCCTTTCTCGACCGTAACTATCGGCGCGTTGCCGAGCTGCACGTTGAATCGGGCTGGGTGCCTGGCCATACGCGGGTCGACGAATTCGAGTTCGCGATTCGGGCGGTGTGCGAGCCGATATTCGATCGGCCGATGAAGGATATCTCGGTCGGCAATCTGCTGTTGCGTCTGTTCCAGACCGCGCAGCGCTTCGAAATGGAAATCCTGCCGCAGCTGTTGCTGCTGCAGAAAACCATGGTCAATGTCGAGGGCATCGGCCGCCAGCTTTATCCCGAACTAGACCTGTGGCGGGCCGCGCGTCCGTCGCTTGAGAAGTTCATGCTGGAGCGAGTCGGGGTGCGACGCCTGTTCAGCGCATTCAAGGCGAGTGTTCCGCACTGGGTTGACCGCTTACCTGAATTGCCGATGCTGACTGTTGAAGTGCTGGATCAACTGAAGAGCGGGCGGCTCAAGGTGCAGACCACCGACCCGAAACTCGATGAGATCCGCCAGGAGATCCAGAGGCTGCAGCGTCGCATCGTGCTGGCTCTGGTCGGCGTCGGCTGCGTGGTGTGCGCGGCGATTCTGTTATCGGTCAAAGGGTCGGCTGCGACCCCGGTCGGGCCGCTGCCTCTGAGCGTGTGGTTGATTGGCGCGCTCGGCGCGATCGCCGCCTTTGCATCCTTGAAGGGCGGGCCGCGCGGGCGCCGCTGAGTGCCCTCAGGGCGCCGATAAGCTGCGTTTGCTGTTCAACATCACCATGCCCTTGAGCATGTTGAACGCTTCGTAGAGTTCGTAGTCTCGCTCCGCCAGCGGACCCTGTTCCGCCTCTTCCTTGTCCGCTGCCTTGGCGGCATCCATCGTTTTGCTGTCTTTGGACTTGTCGGCGCCTTTATCTTTGTCGCTGACCGGATTGGCCAGGTGGCGGTTCAAGTCAGCTTCCTTGACGCTTTCGACCGCACCGGACTTGATGGCAGACACCTTGACCTTGTCGATGACGATGTCGGGTTTGATGCCTTCGGCCTGAATCGAGCGGCCGTTGGGCGTGAAATAACGCGCAGTCGTGAGCTTGAGCGCCGAGCGGTTGTTCATTGGCAGAATGGTCTGCACCGAACCTTTGCCGAAGCTGCGGCGCCCCATGATCAACGCGCGGCCGCGATCCTGCAGCGCGCCGGCGACGATTTCGGAGGCGGAGGCGGAGCCTTCGTTGATCAATACGACCAGCGGTGCGCCGTTCAGCATATCCGGCGGTTTGGCCGAGAATTCGAGCTTGGAGTCGGCGACTCGACCATCGGTATAGACAATTTTGCCGGATTCGAGAAAGGCATCGGCAATCGATACCGCCGCGCCAAGGATGCCGCCTGGATTGTTGCGCAGGTCGAGAATCAGGCCGTTGAGCTTGTCGTTTGACTTGGCTTTTAATTCACTGATCTGTTTGATGACGTCGTCGCCGGTAGCGGCCTGGAACTGCGAGACCCGGATGTAACCGAAGCCCGGTTCGAGTATGCGACTGCGCACGCTCGCGACCTTGATGAGCGCGCGTGTCAGTTTGAAGACGAGTGGCTTCTGTTCGCCTTCGCGCACGATGGTGAGGGTGATGTCGCTGCCCGGTTTGCCGCGCATCTTCTTCACCGCATCGTTAATCGACATCCCTTTCACCGGCGTGTCGTCGAGCTTGACGATGTTGTCGCCGGCCTGCACGCCCGCTTGCTGTGCCGGGGTGTCGTCAATCGGTGAGATGACTTTGACGGAACCTTCTTCCATCCCCACTTCGATGCCCAAACCACCGAATTCGCCGGAAGTGCCTTCCTGCAAGTCGGAGTAGTCGTCGGCATCGAGATAGGCGGAATGGGGGTCGAGACCGGACAGCATGCCGCGCATGGCGTTCTCGATAAGGGTCTTGTCGTCGATCGATTCGACGTAGTCGTTCTTGATCTTGTGTAAAACCTCGACCAGCACGCGAATGTCATCGACCGGGATCGGGTCGGCAGGGGACTTTTCAGCTTTAGCTTCACCGAGTTCGCGCTCGGCGCCATCGTCGGGCGTCACTTCTGGTGTCGCGGGGCTGCTGGGGGGGGCCGTGCCGCCGTCCTCGGCGAGGACGGGCAGGCTGAACAGAGCGGTCAGCACCAGCGTGGTAAGGGCGCGGCGCGCGATGGGCTTCAGCATGGAGGACGGTCACTCATGGTTCGTTCGTCGGTATGAGGGCTGCGCGGCGAGCGAGTTCCTGCCCGCCGCGGCGGCCTTGCAGCATAGCGGCAGGGCGATTGAGGGTATAGAGCATGGAGGCCGCGTGGGCGAGGCGCGCGGCCTCGCCACACCTCAAGCCGCGTTCTGGCTGTTGTCTTGCAGCGCGACCAAGGATTTGCCGGTCATTTCGTGTGGCACTTCGATACCCATCAACGCCAGCATGGTCGGCGCCACATCGGCGAGGCTGCCGTCACTTGCCATCTGCGCACTGCGCCCGACATAGATTAAGGGTACGACGTTGCTGGTATGGGCGGTATGGGGATTGTGGGTGCCATGGCTATGGTCGTGCTCGCGCATCTTCTCGGCGTTGCCGTGATCGGCGGTGATGAGTACGTCGACGCCATGCGCGCGGGCAGCGCTCAGCACGCGTCCGAGGCACGCGTCCAGCACTTCGATACATTGCACCGTGGCGTCGAAATTGCCGGTATGGCCGACCATATCCGCATTGGCGAAATTGCAGATGATGGTGTCGTAACTATCGCTGTTCAGCTCTGCGACCAGTTTGTCCGCCACTTCATCGGCGCTCATGGCGGGGTCGAGATCATAGGTCGCAACATTCGGCGAGGGCACCATGATGCGATCTTCGCCCTTGAACACCTTTTCCTCACCGCCGTTGAAGAAGAAGGTGACGTGGGCGTATTTCTCGGTTTCGGCAATACGCAGCTGGCGCAGGCCGTGCTGTTCGATAACGGCGCCGAAGGTGTTGACGAGATCGCTGGCGTCGTAGGCGACCGGCAGCTTGAATTCTTCGCTGTAGTTGGTCATGCACACAAACGCGCCCAGCGCCGGCACGCGCGAGCGCACGAACCGGTCGAAGGTGGGGGAGGTCATCGCACTGGTCAATTGACGGGCGCGGTCAGCGCGGAAGTTGGCGAAGATCACGACATCGCCGTCGGCGATTCGATGATGGGGCGCGGCTGCGGATTCGATGACCGTGGCCGCCACGAACTCGTCGGTCTCGTTGCGCGCGTAGGCGGCTTTAAGGCCGCTCAGCGCATCGCTGGCGCTGTGGGTGGCCTGGCCATTGACCAGCAGTTCATAAGCGGGTGCGACGCGGTCCCACTTGTTGTTGCGGTCCATGGCGAAATAACGGCCACAAATCGACGCGATGCGCGCATTGCCGAGACTGCGCGCATGTTCATCGAGGCGCTCGAGCGTCGCCGCCGCGCTCTGCGGCGGGGTGTCGCGACCGTCGAGGAAGGCATGCACATAAATCTGTTGTACGCCGTGGGCGTGGGCCAGACTCATCAACGCAAGCAGATGCTCTTCGTGGCTGTGCACACCGCCCGGCGAGGCGAGACCCATGATGTGCACCGCGCGCGCGCTTTGGGCCGCTTTGACGCAGGCCGCGACCAGCACCGGATTGTGCGCAAATTCGCCGTTGGCGATGGCTTTGCCGATGCGCGAAAAATCCTGGTCAATGAGGCGCCCTGCGCCGATGTGCATATGGCCCACTTCGGAGTTGCCCATCTGCTGATCGGGCAGACCGACATCGGTGCCAGAACAGCGGATAAGGCCGTGCGGACAGTCTGACCAGAGCTTGTCCCACACCGGTGTGCGGGCCGCATGAATCGCGTTGAAATCGGGATCATCGCTATGGCCCCAGCCATCAAGGACAATCAACATGACAGGGTGTTTGACGTGCGGCATCGGACTCACGATAACGATGTTATGTAACAGGTTTGTCGATTCTCGAAGCGGGGATTGAGTGTATCATACGGTCGCGCGGTGACCGCCCTGCGCCACACAGTGTTACTCACAGTCTTCACCCGCATCCAGCCTCATCATCATGCAACAACTGAGCGAATTCGCCCTGAACCATTGGATGCTGGTCACAGCATTCTCCGTGTTACTCGGGTTACTGGTGGCCAACACCATCACCACCGTCGGCGGCATTGCCGCGCAGGATGCGGTGGCACTGATTAATCGCGAAGGCGCGGTGGTGGTCGATATCCGTGGCGCGGAAGACTTCGCTGCCGGCCACATCATCGACGCGGTACATTTTCCGCTGACTTCGCTGCCCACCGGCGGCGAGACGCTCAAGAAGCTGGCCGGCAAGCCGCTCATCGTGTGCTGCACGCGTGGCACCTTGGCGGGCCAGGCTGCCCGCGAGCTCAAATCGCAGGGCTTCACCCAAGTCCATGCACTGAAAGGTGGCATCGGCGCCTGGCGCGCAGAAAACCTTCCGATAGCCGTGGGCTGAGCCGCCCGCCGCTCGAACACACATTCACAGATTCGCTAATCACACTGACGGGAGCCCGAAGTCATGGCGGACGAAACCAACGCGCAGGCCGCAGGCCAGCAGGCCATCACCGGCCAGCTCGCGATCCAGAAAATTTATGTGAAGGACGTCTCATTCGAGGCGCCGAATTCGCCCGCCGTATTCACCGGCGAGCTCAACCCGACCGCCGATGTGCACTTTGCCAATCGCACCACGGCCCTCGATGCCGAGAACCACGAGGTGGTGCTGACGGTCACCGTCAAGGTGCGTCAGGAAGAGCGCACCATTTATCTGGTCGAAGTACAGCAGGCCGGCATCTTCACCGTGCGAGGTTTCCCCGAGGAGCATCTCGGCGCCATTCTCGCCACCGCCTGTCCCAATACCTTGTTCCCCTTTGCCCGTGAGGCGATTTGTGATCTGGTCACCAAAGGCGGATTTCCGCAATTGCTGTTGGCGCCGGTCAATTTCGAGATTCTCTACGCCCAGGAACTGCAGCGTCGTATGGCGGACAATAATGCCCAGGGCGCTTCGCACTGAGGTCATCTTGCCGCTCGCAACGCCAGGGGCGCGGCGAGCAGCATGAGTGACGCGCCGGTCCTGGTGGTCGGTGCCGGCGCCTGGGGCAGTGCGCTGGCGAGCGTTTGTGCACGGGCCGGGCGCGAGGTATTGCTCTACGACAAGGATGCCGCGACGATCGCCGCGCTGCGCGAGACCCGGCACCATCCGCGTTTTGCGAGCGAAGTCGAATTCCACCCCGGCATCACGCCCCTGACTACCCTCGACGGCGCCCCGCTACCGGCTTTCGCCATGCTGGTGGTGCCCTACCAGGTCATGCGTGTGGCCCTGCGCAATCTGCACGAAGCCTTGCCGGCGCTGCCGGCGTTGGCCTGCGCGAGCAAGGGTTTCGAACTTGAGACCGGCATGATGGCGCACGAAATCGTGGCCGATGTGCTGGGCGTCGAGCGGCCATTCGCGCAGGTCTCAGGGCCCAATTTCGCGGTTGAAATCATGCGCGGCAGTCCTGCCGCCATCACTGTTGGCGCGAGCGACGCGGCTTTCGGTGCACAACTCGTCAATGCCATGCATGGCCCGGCTTTCAGGCCTTATTACACTGATGATGTGGTCGGCGTGGAAATCGGTGGTGCGCTCAAGAATGTGATCGCCATTGCCGCCGGTATCGCCGATGGCCTCAAGCTCGGTGCCAATACCCGCGCCGCCCTCATCACGCGCGGTCTGGCCGAAATCGCGCGTTTCGGTGTGGCGCGCGGCGGGCGGATGGAAACCTTCATGGGTTTGTCCGGGATGGGCGATTTGGTCCTGACTTGCACGGACAATCAGTCCCGCAATCGCCGCTTTGGCATGGCGCTGGCCGAGACCGGCTCGGTGGCCGCCGCCGAAGCAAGTGTCGGTGCGCTGGTCGAGGGCGTGGCCACCGCGCGCGCGATCGCCGCGATGGCGACCCGCAGCCATATCGATATGCCGATTGCCAGCGAAGTGGCACGCGTGTTGGCCGGGCTCACTACCCCCCGCGAAGCGGTGCGCGACCTGTTGGCGCGCGACCCGACGATTGAAACGCGCTGAACCGCAGGCGTCCCTAAAGTTCGTCGCCCTGCTGCCGCTACTGCTACGGACAGCCACCCCCTTGGCTGCCCTCATCTGCACTGGAGGCTAGGCTTTGGAAAAACTCCGCACCCGCTTTTCCTTGAGCGACACAATTTCGGTGATCGTCATTCTCGGCACGTTGTCTGCGTTTGCCTTGCCAGGCTTCGCCAATGTGGAACGCGAATCGCGCAAGGCAGCCCTCGATGAATTGACCGACGCAATGCGCAATTCCGCTGCCTTGGTGCATGCGGTCTGGATGGCGACCGGCGCCAACAGTGATGAGGTGGTGATCGAAGGCCGCAATATCAAGGTCAATGCGCGGGGCTACCCTGAGAATGAATCGGCGCTGCGTGCGGCGCTCGCGCAGGATCCGGTCGGACACGGTTATGTCCTCAGCGGCAACGGCTTCGCGCCGGCCGAAGTTGCCCATCCTGGCGCCTGCACAGTGAGTTATGACCCCTCGCTCAACCCGCCCCTGATCAGTTCGCCGGCACTGCTGGACTGCGAATAAACCGCCGCCGCGCGGCTCTCGCCGCGCCGACCCGCGATTCGGTCTGTCACATCGCGCGTGGCTCAAGCGCCAACGCTGCCGGCATACCCGTGCTGTCGCCATGCCTCGAACAACGCTACCGAGACAGCGTTGGATAAATTCAGACTGCGACTGCCCGTCACCATCGGAATGCGTACCCGCCGTGCCGGCGCGATATCCGCCAGGACCGACGCGGGCAGACCGCGCGATTCGGGGCCAAACAGCATCGCGGTATCGCGTGGAAACTCAACGGCGGACAGGGGCGTGGCGGCCTTGGTGGTGAAAGCGAACAGGCTCACCTCGCCGAGGCTGGCGAGACAGTCGGCAAGCGAGGCGTGCTGGCGGATCTCGGCGAACTCGTGGTAGTCGAGCCCGGCGCGGCGCAGTTGTTTGTGTTCGAGCGTGAAACCGAGAGGTTCGACAAAGTGCAGACGCGCACCGCTGTTGGCGCAGAGCCGTATAATGTTGCCGCTATTCGGCGGTATTTCCGGCTCGTAGAGGATGATGTTGAACACGGTGCAATCGTTAAGCGCGCGGCGCGGGCAGGAGGTCGGTCATGCAGGATGAGGCACGGCTGGCGATAGATTTGTGTGGATTGCGCCTGCGCACGCCGCTGGTATTGCTGTCGGGTTGCGTCGGTTTCGGCGAAGAGTACACCCGGGTCGAAGGCTTTTCCAACGCCGACGCCGGTGCCATCTGTCTCAAGGGCACCACGCTCAGTGCGCGTCTCGGCAACCCTGCCCATCGTGTCTACGAAACACCAGGCGGCATGCTGAACGCCATCGGACTGCAGAATCCGGGCGCGCGTGCCGTCGTGGATGACATTCTGCCCAAACTCGATTTCAGCGAGACTCGCTTCATCGCCAATGTCTCGGGTTCGACCGTTGAGGAATACGAACAGGTCACACGCATCTTTGATGATTCGCCGATAGACGCCATCGAGATCAATATCTCCTGTCCCAACGTCAAAGAAGGCGGAGTGAGCTTCGGCAACGATCCGGACATGTCGGCGCGTGTGGTGGCGGCCTGCCGACGCGCTACCAGCAAGCCGCTCATCACCAAACTCTCGCCCAACCAGACCGACATTGCCAACAACGCGCGGCGTTGTATCGAGGCCGGCACCAATGGTTTCGCCGTGATCAATACCTTGATGGGCATGGCTATCGATATCGAAGCGCGCCGGCCGGTGATTGGCAACAATCAGGGCGGTGTGTCGGGACCGGCGATCAAACCGATAGCGGTGTTCAAGACCTTCCAGGTGGCACAGGTCGCGCGTCCGTTAGGCATTCCCATCATCGGCCAGGGCGGTGTGACTTCGGCTGCCGATGCGATTGAGTTCCTGCTCGCTGGAGCGACTGCGGTGGGGGTCGGCACCGGGCTGTTCTACGACCCGTTGTTATTGAAGACCATCAATGCGGGGCTGATCGACTATCTCGACCGCCACGGCATGGCGAATGTCGCAGAACTGAGTGGCGCGCTGCGATTGAACGGCGCGTGAGCGGTGCTACGCACGCTCGATACGCTTGAGAAAAACCTGCATTTCCTTGGCGGCCTGCAGGTCGCCGCGCTTTTCAGCGACCGTAATGCCCTGACCATAAGCCGCTTTCGCCGCTTCGTTGTCGCCGCATGCAAAGTGGGCTTTGCCGAGTAACTTCCAGGCCGCGGAATAATCCGGATCGAGGATGACAGCGCGTTCGAGATGGGCCACGGCCGCAGCAGGCGCCGTCTCCAGGCAGGCATTGCCCAGACTGAAACGCAGCAAGGCCGACTCGCCCTGGCTGGCGAGCAGGGCTTCCAATCTTTCGATAAGTGGTTTCACAACGCCCCGTCCGCGCGCGACACGCTCACTCGCGTCCTTCGTCCTTGATGCGTTTGGGATCGATGCCGAGGCTGCGCAGCTTGCGATACAGGTGGGTGCGTTCGATACCGACCCGCTCCGAGACACGGCTGACGCTGCCGTTGAAGGCGCGCAACTGATATTCGAGGTAAGCCTTCTCGAACTGCTCGCGCGCTTCGCGTAGCGGCAGGTCGAAGCCCGGCAGCAAGGGTTCGGCACTCGTTTCCCCCTGCAGGCCGAGCATGGCGTTCACTTCCGACACTTCCACCTGGCCGGTGCCACCGAGGATGAGCAGCCGTTGAATGAAGTTCTTCAACTCCCGCACATTGCCCGGCCAGTCGTAGTCCTGCAGACGGTGCCGCACCGCGCTTGCCAGTGCACGGCGTGGCAAGCCTTCGCGGGTTTCGAAATAGGTCAGGAAATGGTCGACCAGCTCGTCGATATCGCCACGCCGTTCGCGCAGCGGCGGCACCGCCAGCGGCAGCACATTCAGGCGATAGTAGAGGTCTTCGCGAAACCTGCCGGCGGCAACCAGTTCGGCGAGATTGCGTCGCGTGCTCGCGATGATGCGCACATCGACCGTCACCGGTTCGCGGCCACCGACGCGCAGGAAGGACTGGTTTTCCAGCGCACTCAGCAGGCGTGCCTGGGTGCTCATGTCCATGTCGGCGATGTCTTTCAGAAACAGCGTGCCGCCGTTGGCAAGTTCCAGCGAACCAAAACTCAGTTTGCCACTGTCTTCGATGCCGAACAGTTCTGCGTCGGGATTTTCGCGGGCGAGGCCGGCCACGCTGACATTGATGAAGCGATTGCCGGCGCGGGCGCCCTGGTTGTGGATGAAGCGCGCGATGGTTTCTTTGCCGACGCCTGACTCGCCGCTGATGAAGACGCTGGTCTTGTGGTCAGCGATGCGCCGCGCGTCGGCGCGCAGCTTTTCCATTTCGGCGCTCGACCCTATCGGCTCGTTGGGCGCCTGACTGCGCGCCCGCAAGCCGATGTTCTCAGACACCAGACTCGCGTTCTCCAGCGCGCGCTGAACGGTGACCAGGATTTTAGCGATGGAGAGCGGCTTTTCGATGAAGTCGTAGGCGCCGAGACGAGTGGCCTCGACCGCGGTTTCGACCGTGCCGTGGCCAGACATCATGATCACGGGTGTATCGACCGTGCTGCCGTCGGACCATTCTTTCAGCAGCGTGATGCCGTCGGTGTCGGGCATCCAGATGTCGAGCAGAATCAGATCGGGGCGGCGCTGGCGACGCGCTTCGCGCGCGCGCTCGGCATTTTCGGCGATAGTGACCTCGAAACCTTCGTCTTCGAGGATCTCCTTCAGCAGCCCGCGGATGTCGGGTTCGTCGTCGACAACCAGAATGTGGGCGGTAGTCATACGGCGTCCTTCACTAGCCTTAGGTCGTTCGCTGCCGGCTCTTTATCGAGCGGCAGGCGGATGATGGCGACGGCGCCCTGGCCTTGATTGTTACGCAGGGTGACAACGCCGTTATGTTCCTCGACGATTTTCTTGACGATGGCCAGACCCAGGCCTGTGCCACGCGCTTTGCTGGACACGTAAGGTTCGAAGATGTTCTGTAACAGCTGTTCTGGCACGCCGTCGCCGCGATCTTCGATGCGGATCTCGACATGGTCCGCCTGCGCGTACTGGGTGGTCGAGGTCGCAATAATGATATGCGCATTTGTCGGCTCAGGCGACGCCTCGAAGGCATTCTTGATGAGGTTGTTCATGACCTGCCGCAGGCGGGTGACATCGCCGGAAATCAGCGGCAGGTCGTCGGCCAGGTGGGTTTCTACCGTGGCGCCGGGGTAGGCACTGCGAAACAACTCGACCACGCCGGACAAGAGCGCATTGATATCGACAGCGCCGCGGCTGATGGTCGGGGTCTTCGCGTAGTCAGAGAAAGTATTGACTATCGCCTTCATGGTATCGACCTGCTGCACGATGGTGCTGGTCAGACGTTCCAGCGCTTCGCCTTCCTCGGCACCGAGCTTCTTGAGATATTTCTGGCGCAGGCGCTCGGCCGCCAGTTGGATGGGAGTGAGCGGGTTCTTGATCTCATGGGCGAGGCGCCGCGCGACTTCCGACCAGGCGGCATCGCGCTGGCCCTGAATGATGGCAGTGATGTTCTCGAACACAATGACGTAACCGCGCGCGGCGTCGCCTTCGGCGGCCAGCGCGGTGCCGCGACACATCAGCACGCGGCGGCCATCGGACGCGAAGATGGTGACCTGCTCCTGCCATTGACGCCGTTGTTCGGCGATCAGCGGGGCGACGGCCTCGGCCAGGGGATGCAGATGGTCGTCGGCCTGACAGGCGGCGATGAATGAGGTGCCCGGGACCGCGTCTTCGCCGAGTTCCAGCATCTGTGCGGCGGAGTCGTTGAGGGTAGTGATGCGTGCGGAGTCATCCAGGGCGACGACGCCCGACGAGAGCTGACGCAGTACGGTGTCGAGGTATTCGCGCTGGGTTTCGACTTCGACGCGGGCGCGCCCGATGCGGCGCGTCATGTCGTTGAAAGAGCTGACCAGGAAGCCCATTTCGTCGTTGCTTTGCACCGGCAGGCTGGTGGTGTAATCGCCGGCCGCCACCGCTGCGGTGCCGGTCGCAAGATCGCGTATCGGCGCGGCCAGACGCCGCGCCGAGTAGAACGCTGCCCACACCGCAGTGACGATGCTGAACAACAGCACCATGGTCAGGGTCATGGCGAAGCTGAGTTTCAGTTTGTCGCGCAGATAATCGAGTTCGTGATATTTGGCGTAGGCGTCCTCCACCGTGTCAGCCAGCCGGTTGAGGCGCGGCGAGATCGGATAAAGCGCGTGCAGCACGCGGCGCTGGCCAGAGCCGGGCGCGACGTTCACATTCACCGCCACGCGCACGAACAGCGTGCCGTCGCGCAAGGGATCGAGACCGATATAGCTGCGTCCCTGGCGGATCTGCAGCAGCACGGCTTCGGAAGGCAGATGAGGAATCAGTTCGGAGATGCGGCTGCTGGTGGCGAGCGGCTCGCCGTCGCTGCTCAGCAAGGTCAATTCATCGGCGCCGCTATGGGCACGGATGGTGTCGAGCACGGCCGAGCCGGGGGTCCAGGCGCTGGCCACGACAATACTGTCGGGATCGCGCAGCGCGTCGAGATTGAGAGTGGTTCTCTCGGGCGCGCCCTGGCCAATCTCTTCGGCCATTGTTTCGGTCTGGGACAACAACTCACGCATACGCAAGTCGAGCGCTTCGCGACTGAGCTCCAGTGCGCCTTCCAGTGCCTGGCCGATACGCACATCGAACCAACTGTCGATGCCACGCTTGAGGAAATCGAGCGAAAAGGAATACAGCACGGTCACCGGCAGCACCGCCAGTGCGACGAAGATCACCAACATCCGCAAGGTCAGACGCGCGCCCGGCTCGCGCGCCCGCAACTGGTGGGCAAGGCGACGCACGTTGATGCCTATCAGTCCGACGAAGGCCAGCAGACCGGCGGTATTCGATAACAACAACACTGAATACAGCGCGCCGAAACGAGCTGAGTTCTGCATCGCAGCGCTCATCAGCACCAGCGAGCCGAGCAGCGACAGGCTGAGCAGCCCGACCGCGCCCAGCATCACCGCTCGCGGGCGTTTTACTGTTGGATTTGCCATCGAAACCAGCCGCTGGACATATGCCAGCCGGGCGAGATGTAGGCGACCGGGATCAGCGGACCAGGCAAGGACCGGATCGCGAGCCGTACACGCATCGCTACTTCGAGAGTCTGTTCCTCACCGAGTTGGCGCGCTTCTGCTATCGGCAGATCGCGAATGCGTCCCAGATCGTCAATCGCAAGAGCGAGTGAGCCATGAATGCGGCGCTCACCGGTAATCTGGTCGGCGATGATGTACTGCTTGCTCAAGGCGTGACGTTCGATCACGTACTCGCGGTGCGCACTGACGAGTTCAGCATCCCACAGCAATCTGCGCGGCCGCGTGATGTGGATATCGAA
This sequence comes from Klebsiella pneumoniae, assembly GCA_945873015.1. Lineage (GTDB taxonomy): Bacteria > Pseudomonadota > Gammaproteobacteria > JADJYF01. Next base: position 7,380 of record CAMCBY010000004.1, on the reverse strand, counting down.
CTCAATGGTGATCGGTACACCACTGTTGATGGCTTTGATGGCGTCTTCGCTGAACTGGAAGTCGGCGTCGGCATCGATCATGACCATGTCATTGGTGAGGTGTTCGTTGGCCGCCGTGAGGGTGATATTGCCGGCCTGCGACGCGGGCACCCAGCACAGCACCAATAACAGCGCAGCCAGCAGTGGTGCAGTTCCCAGGCGCAAGGTGATGCGTTTCAAGATGACGCCTGCTTGCTTATGAGGCAGTAATAAAAACCGTCCATGTCATCATCCCCAGGCAAAATCTGGCGGCCGTACCGGGTCGGGCGTCCCGCCAAAGTAGGCAGCGGCAGCACCTGCGCATCGGGCTGCGCAGCGAGCAAACCATCGATGACCTCATCATTCTCGGCGCGCAGTATCGAGCAGGTCGCGTAGAGTAATTTGCCACCGCGCGCGAGCAGCGGCCATAGCGCATGTAACAGGCGGCGTTGTTGCTGGCCGACTTCGGCGACGTCGGCCGCCGTGCGGCGCAGGCGAATGTCGGGATGACGGCGCATGACGCCGAGCGCGCTGCACGGTGCATCGAGCAGAATCTTGTCGAAAGGATGACCGTCACACCAGTCCAACGGCGACCCCGCGTCAGCCGCGATGATGGTGCAGGAGAGGCCGAGGCGGGCGAGGTTCTCACGCACGCGTTGCAGTCGCGGCGCGGAACTATCAAGTGCCAGCAACGACAGGCCCGCGCCACCGAGCTCGAGCAGATGAGCGGTCTTGCCACCGGGCGCTGCGCAGGCATCGAGTACCCGTTCGTGAGCACCGGGCGAGAGGACTTGTGCGGCGAGTTGGGCCGCTTCGTCCTGCACCGACAAGTGGCCGTCGCTGAAATACGGCAAGGCACTCACTGCCGTTGCTTCGAGCAGGCGGATGGCGCCTGCTGCGTGACGCCCGACGCTGTGGGCGAGGCCCACGCGCGTGAGTTCGGCGCTGTAGTCCGCAACTGAGGTCCGTTGCAGATTCACACGCAAGGTGAGCGGCGCCTCGGTATTGCTGTGCTCGAACACCGTACGCCAGTCATCCGGCCAGTCGCGCCGGACGCAATCGAGCATCCACTGCGGGAATTCGGCGCGCGCGTCGCGGCTCGAGTCGATGTCCGGTGGCGCCCTGAGCGCCGCGCGCAACACGCCGTTGATCAGGCGGCAGGCCCAGTCTTTGTCGAGCGCGCGTGCGCCATCGACCGTGGCGGACACCGCTGCATGGCTGGCGACACCCATGTGTTCAATCTGGTAAAGACCGACCAGCAGTAACGCTTCCACATCGCCATCTTTGCGCCGTAAGGGTTTGGGCATGAGTCGCGCGAGACGCGCCTTCAGCGCGTGAAAGTGCCGTAACACGCCGAAAGCGCAGGCTTGCACGAAAGCGCGGTCGCGTTCGGTCGCAATCTCGGCCAGTGCCGCCGGCGCCGCCTGCGACAGCGAGCGTCCTTCGTGTATGACAGCATTGACTATCGCGGCGCTGGCGACCCGGGTTGCACCGCGGACTGCGTTCACAGATAGCTTCCATAGCCGTTGCGAAACGATTGCGCCGACATTCGCTGTTTGCCGGCGGGCTGCAGCTCGCAAATGGAGTAGCTGCCCGCACCGGTCGCGACCACGATACCGCGGTCATCATGATGGACCACCGTGCCTGGTGTGATGTCGGTGGTGTCGGGCAGGGCGTGGCCGGCCAGGATTTTGACTTCGAGTTGTTTGAAGCGCGTCATCGCGGCCGGGCTGGGTGCCAGCGCACGAATTTGTCGATCGATGACTTCAGCGCTCTGACGCCAGTCGATCTCGCGATCAGCGGGACCCAATTTGGCGGCGTAAGTGACGGCCGCTTCATCCTGTGCGGTTTCGATTATTTGACCCGCAAGGTAGACATCAATGGCCGCATGCAAGGCTTCACCGCCGAGTACCGCCAACGCGTCGTGCAAGCTGCCGCCGCTGGTTTGCGCGGTGATAGGACAACTGCGCTTCAGCCACACCGGCCCTGCGTCGAGTTTTTTCACCACACGCATGATGGATATGCCAGTCTCTTCGTCGCCCGCCATGAGCGCGCGCTGGATGGGTGCAGCCCCCCGCCAGCGCGGCAGCAATGAAGCATGCACGTTGATGGCGGTAATCGGCGCGTCGATGAACGGGCCCGGCAGCATGAGGCCATAGGCCGCAACTACCAACAGCGCGGGCTGGTAGCCGCGATAGTGTGCGATGGCTTCGTCGGTAGTCACCCGCTCTGGCTGTTCGACCGGGATACCAACCGCGGTCGCCAGTTCCTTGACCGGACTGGCGTGCACACGGCGACCGCGCCCGGCGGGTCGGTCGGGCTGCGTGTACACCGCGACGACTTCGAGCTCGGGACGCGCTAACAGCACGCGCAGACTGGGCACAGCAAAATCAGGTGTGCCCGCGAAAATAGTTCGAACGGCTGCTTGATTCACAATTTGCCCGACGCGCTGCGCGCTGCACGCGGGATGGGTGGCGCCGGGGCGCCCGCCGTCGAATGGTTCAGGCCTGTCACGCTCAACCCGCCAGACGCTGTTCTTTTTCGAGCTTTTTGCGGATTCTCGTCTGTTTCAGCTGCGACAGATAGTCGACGAACAATTTGCCTTCAAGGTGATCCATTTCGTGTTGGATGCACACGGCGAGCAGTCCGTCGGCTTCGAATTCAAACGGTATGCCGTTGCGATCAACGGCTGCGATGCGCACCCACTCGGCGCGTTGCACGTAATCGAAGATGCCGGGTACCGACAGGCAACCTTCTTCCATTTCCTCATCACCGCGGCTGGAGAGAATGGTCGGGTTGATAAAACAATAGGGTTCGCGCTTGTCTGCTGACGTATCGACGACGATGACCCGCAGTTGCACGTCTACCTGAGTCGCGGCAAGCCCGATGCCGGGGGCGGCATACATGGTCTCGAACATGTCATCGATCAACGTCGCCAAACTGGCGTCGAAACAGTTCACCGTCAGCGCTTTGTGCCGTAAGCGCGGATCGGGATGGTGCAGGATTTGCCTCAGGGCCATGCTCATACCGGAAATTTTAAATGCCGCGCAGAATATACGTAAGACACTGATTACTCAAGAAGAATTGTCCGGGAGGTGGCGCTGACTGCAGGTCACATGAAGTGTTTATTTTCGATTCGATTCTGCTAAACTACATTAAAGACGTCACCTAAGAGCATTGACATGTCGGGAAAAATTGCCATTTTTCTTGTTGCGCTGTTGATCTGCGCCGTGGCTGGTGCCGACGAAGTTCAGCTTCGAAGCGACCACCCGCAGACTTACACGGTGCAGAAAGGCGACACCCTGTGGGATATTTCCGGCCGCTTCCTGACCCATCCCTGGCAATGGCCGGAGATTTGGCACGATAACCCGCAGATCGCCGATCCCCACTGGATTTATCCCGGTGATGTCCTGTCATTGGAATATGTTGATGGCAAGCCACGTCTGCGCGTGGTCGACAGAAATGTGAAGCTGTCGCCGTCGATTCGCGAATCCACCCACGCCGAAGTCATTCATGCCATCCCGTTGGATGCCATTCACCAGTTCCTGACCCGTCCGCGCGTGCTCTCGGAGGCGGAACTGGACCACGCTGCCTATATCGTCGGGTCGCAGGACGAACACTTAGCCTTCGGCTCAGGGTTCCGGGTCTATGTGCGTAACCTCGGTGAACCGAACACCGCCAAATTCTCGGTATTTCGCAAGGGCGGGGAGTATCGAGATCCCGATACCAAAGTTCTGCTCGGTTACGAGGCGGAGCACGTTGGCGACGCTTTGGTCGAAAAGTTTGGCGACCCGGCCACCGTGCAGGTGGTCAGTTCGAGCAAAGAGGTGGTGAAGGGCGACCGTCTGCTGGCCCAGACCGAGGACCAATATCCTGAATTTATTCCCCATGCGCCAGCCGGTCCCATCGACGCCAAGATCATTTCGGCGATGGGAGGCATTAGCCAGGTGGCGCAACATCAGGTCGTGGTCCTCAATCGCGGTACCAAGGACGGCCTGGAACCGGGCCACGTGCTGGCGATCTTCCAGCGCGGCAAGGTGGTCAAGGACCCGATAGGGAGTGACGTCGCTTACGCGCGCCAGGAAGCAGAGCGCGGTCGTCTGGAGCGGGAAAGTCCGACCGGACCGGGTCGTTTGTGGCATAGCATCGTGAATGATGTACGCGGCGTCGACCGCGGCTTGCGGGATTTCGTCGGCACGCCCATCAAGGGCAGCAACCCGGTGGCGGTGCGTCTGCCGGAAGAACGCGCGGGCGAACTCATGGTGTTCCGCACGTTTGACAACGTCAGTTATGGCTTGGTGATGAATATTCAGCGCCCGGTTTACGTGCTGGACTCCGTGCGCAATCCCTGATCGATACCAGCTCGCGGCTGAGGTGCAAGCTGCGAGCGTCCTGGTTATGATGTCCGGCGATGGACAAAGGACTGGACATCGTCATGCTGCGCACCTTTCTGGCGTGTCACGCCGCCGCTTACTTTCACTCTAAATTTCCGCTGGAAACGCTGGCCGGGCCGGGCGATCTTGAATCGCGAGCCGCTGCGGCCTTGTATTGGCTGAAGGCTCGCCGGATTGAGCCTGGCTGGGAGGCTGCGGACAAGGCGTGCGAATGGCTCGCTTCGCCCGGCCACCACTTGGTGGTAGCCGGCCAGACTGATTATCCCTCGCTGCTGGCCGCTTCGGCCGCCGCGCCACCGTTGCTGTTCGTGGACGGTGATCCCGGCGGTCTCGGTTTACCGCAACTGGCACTGGTCGGGAGTCGACAAGCGACGCCTCAAGGCGCCGATATCGCCTATGAGTTGGCCCGCCACCTAGCCGCACAGGGGCTCGCGATCACGAGCGGACTCGCGCGCGGAATCGACGGGGCGGCCCACCGTGGCGCACTGGCCGGTGATGGCATCACATTCGCCGTGCTGGGCTGCGCCATTGACCATATTTATCCGCGTCAGCATCGCGCACTGGCCGAGGAAATACGCGGCGCTGGCGCGCTGGTCTCGGAGTTCCCCTTTGGAACACCACCACTGCCGGCCAATTTCCCTCGACGCAATCGCATCGTGAGCGGACTCGCGGTGGGCACCCTGGTGATCGAGGCGGCGTTACGCAGTGGGTCGTTATCCACCGCCTCACACGCCCTCGAACAAGGGCGTGAAGTGTTTGCCGTGCCGGGTTCGATACACAACCCGTTGACCAAGGGATGTCATGCATTGATTAAACAAGGCGCCAAACTGGTGGAAACGGTGGATGACATCCTCGAAGAGCTGAGGCATTTGCTCCCGACGTCTGGCTCTCCGCCCCGTGCCGCGGCACCGGTGGAATCTCCGCAGGCTGCGGATCTCGCTGAGCCACGCATGCTGCAGGCCTGTGGCTGGGACACGTTCACCGTCGACGATATCGTGTTTCGCAGCGGATTGACGGTCCAGGACGTTTCATCCATGCTGTTAAAGCTAGAACTCGCGGGGATCATTCAGGTGCAGGGCACCGGCAGCTATCTGCGGATCCGTTAGTTCCCGACCGGCAGGCGTCAAACGTCTAGACGCAAGACCGTCTACGCGACTTACCTTTCGTTCAAGCCCTTGATGTTGTGTAGACGTTCGCAGGTTCGAACTCGGAACCAGTTGGCAATGAAGCAGACAGTAATCGATATCCTGATTTACCTTTTCGAACATTTCGTCGACGATGATCTGGAACTGGAGGCCGATCGTGATCGGCTGAAGTCGGAATTGCGCGACGCTGGATTCGACGCGGGTCAGGTCAGCAAAGCCTTTGATTGGCTGCAGGAATTGGCTATCAGCCGCGCCGATTCCGATGGCCTGCCGGTCGCGGCCTATACATCAACACGTATCTACACACTCGAAGAAGAGCGCAAGCTCGACGCCGAGTGCCGGGGATTTATGTATTTCCTCGAGCAGGCCGGCGTGCTCGATGGCACCTCCCGCGAACTTGTGGTCGACCGCGTATTAGCGCTCGAAAACGACGAGATCGATATCGGCCAACTCAAGTGGATCATCCTTATGGTCCTGTTCAACCAACCCGGGCAGGAGCACGCTTTCGTGTGGATGGAAGACCTGGTGATGGACGATCTGAATCGCAATCTGCATTAATCTCCGCGCGTCCAGCGGATGCGGAGCCGCATCATCGGCTCCGCACGCAAACTCGAAATTCATCACCGTATGGCAAGCAACTTAGTCATTGTTGAATCGCCGGCCAAGGCCAGCACCATCAAGAAATACCTGGGCAAGGACTTCGAAGTTCTCGCCTCGTACGGGCACGTACGCGATCTGCTTCCGAAGGAAGGGGCGGTCGATACTGAACATGACTTCCACATGAAGTACGAAGTCATCGAGCGCAATTCCAAGTACGTCGAAGCTATCGCAAAGGCTATGAAGAAGGCCGATGTGCTCTACCTCGCGACGGATCTTGATCGCGAAGGGGAGGCGATCTCCTGGCATCTGGTTGAGCTGTTACGCGAGCGCGCGATGCTGGAAGGTAAGGACGTCTATCGTGTGGTGTTTCACGAGATTACCGAGCGCGCAATCAAAGAAGCGATCAAATCTCCGCGCAAAGTCTCGATGGACCTCGTCAACGCGCAGCAGGCGCGTCGTGCTCTCGACTATCTGGTCGGCTTCAATCTCTCGCCGTTGCTGTGGAAGAAAATCAAGCGTGGCTTATCTGCTGGACGTGTGCAAAGCCCGGCGCTGCGCCTGATCTGCGAACGCGAAGCAGAAATCGAAAAATTTATCGCCCGCGAATACTGGACTATCGAGGCCGATTTGCTCGCTGCTCGCATGCCGTTCATGGCGCGCTTGAGCGAACTCAATGGCGAGAAAGTCAAACAGTTCACGATCACCAACGAGGCAGATGCCAGCGCCGCCCGCGAACGTCTGATCGCTGGCGCTGGCGGTCAGTTAATCGTTTCCAACGTTGAAAAGAAACAGCGCAAACGCAACCCTGCGCCGCCGTTCATCACTTCGACATTGCAACAGGAAGCCGTGCGCAAGCTTGGCTTTACCGCTCAACGCGCGATGCGGGTTGCGCAGCAGTTATATGAAGGCATCGATGTCGGCGAAGGCTCGGTGGGCCTGATCACCTACATGCGTACCGATTCGCTGAGTCTCGCGCAGGAAGCGCTGGATGAACTGCGCCAGTTCATAAGCTCCCGTTTCGGTCGCGATCAGGTGCCGGGCGCGGCGCGTATCTTCAAGACCAGCTCCAAGAACGCACAGGAAGCCCACGAGGCGATACGTCCGACCTCGTGCTTTCGCGTGCCTTCGGAGATCAAGTCGCGGCTGTCCGATGAACAGTTCAAGCTCTACGACCTGATCTGGAAACGCACCGTCGCCTGCCAGATGATTCCGGCCACGATTGA
>CAMCBY010000003.1 GCA_945873015.1 Klebsiella pneumoniae | reverse complement strand
GGCAAGTACCTGATGTCGATAGAACATTCCGATTTTCGCATGCAGGCCAGCAGCCCGCGGGCACTCAATCTCGTGCCGATGGTGGTCGAGCAGTCGGCACGCGGTGAGCGTGCCTACGACATCTATTCGCGACTCCTCAAGGAGCGTGTGATTTTCCTGGTCGGGCCGGTCGAGGACTACGTCGCGAACGTCATCGTTGCGCAAATGTTGTTCCTTGAATCGGAGAATCCCGACAAGGACATTCATCTCTACATCAATTCGCCGGGTGGCTCGGTGTCGGCTGGCCTGGCCATCTACGACACCATGCAGTTCATCAAGCCGGACGTCAGTACCATGTGTATCGGTCAGGCGGCGAGCATGGGTGCCCTGCTGCTGGCGGGCGGCGCAGCTAAAAAGCGCTATTGCCTGCCGCATTCGCGAGTCATGATTCATCAGCCGCTGGGCGGCTTTCAGGGTCAGGCCTCGGATTTTGATATCCACGCGCGGGAAATCCTCAAGGCGCGCGACCGTCTGAACGATATCCTCGCTTTCCACACCGGGCAGCCGCTGGAAAAGATTGCCGCAGATACTGATCGTGATCGCTTTATGAGCGCTGACGAAGCGGCAACTTATGGCATTATTGATGCCGTGCTGTCCAAACGGGAATCCGTCGGCGGCGATAAACCGGACGCCAAGGGTCCATCTTCGAGGTAGTACCTGAATGAGCGATGGCAAGAACTCCAAGGGCGACGGCGACCGGCTGCTGTACTGCTCGTTCTGCGGCAAGAGCCAACACGAAGTTCGCAAACTGATCGCCGGACCTTCGGTGTTCATTTGCGATGAGTGTGTTGAGCTGTGCAACGACATCATCCGTGAAGAGATTCAGGAAAAGAGTCCGGGCGGTCATGGCAGCAAGCTGCCGATCCCGCGCGAGATCAAGAACATCCTTGACGAGTATGTGATTGGCCAGCAACACGCCAAGAAGATCCTGGCGGTGGCGGTGTACAACCACTACAAGCGTCTTGAGACGCGCGTCAAACAGAACGAAGTTGAACTGGCCAAGAGCAACGTGCTGCTGGTCGGGCCGACCGGTAGTGGCAAGACTCTGCTGGCTGAGACCCTTGCGCGCCTTCTCAATGTGCCGTTCACGATCGCTGATGCAACCACGCTGACCGAAGCGGGTTATGTCGGCGAAGACGTCGAGAACATCATTCAGAAGCTGTTGCAGAAGTGCGACTACGACGTCGAGAAGGCTCAGACCGGTATCGTCTACATCGACGAAATCGACAAGATCTCGCGTAAGTCGGACAACCCGTCGATTACTCGCGATGTGTCGGGTGAAGGCGTGCAGCAGGCGCTGCTCAAGCTGATCGAAGGCACGGTGGCTTCGGTGCCACCGCAAGGCGGACGTAAGCATCCACAGCAGGAATTCCTGCAAGTCGACACTTCGAACATCCTGTTCATCTGCGGCGGCGCGTTTGCCGGCCTCGACAAGATCGTCCGCGGCCGCTCCGAGAAGGGTGGCATTGGGTTCTCCGCCGAGGTCAAGAGCAAAGTCGATAAGAAGACCGCCGGCGAGTTACTACACCAGGTCGAGCCTGAGGATCTGATCAAATATGGTTTGATTCCGGAATTCGTCGGACGCCTGCCGGTGCTAGCAGTGCTTGACGAACTGGATGAGGAACAACTGATCCAGATCCTGACCGAACCGAAGAACGCACTCACCAAGCAGTATGGCAAGCTCTTTGAAATGGAGTCGTGCGTGCTTGAGTTCCGCGAGGACGCGCTGCGGGCGGTTGCCCAGCGTGCTGTTGAGCGCAAGACCGGTGCGCGCGGACTGCGTTCGATACTTGAACAATCGCTGCTCGACACCATGTACGAGCTTCCGTCGCTCAAGAACGCCACCAAAGTGGTGGTGGACGAGGGCTCAATCAGAGGCGAGTCGAAACCTCTTGTCATTTACGAAAGCGCAGAAATTTCCAAGGCGGCACCCGATTAATTCCCTTTCCGCCGCCTTAGCCTCCCGGGCGCGCTCCCGCGCCCGTCGGGCACTCTGCGACTCTCACCTGACTTATCTGCACGGGGCGTTACCGCTCCCGGCTCCCTTACATTCAGTGCCTATCCGCTGCGGACTCGCAGCGGGAGGTATTCGCAGGAGCTCTTCATCATGACCGATACCAATAATGTGCTCGCAGTATTACCGCTGCGTGATGTCGTCGTTTATCCGCACATGGTCATTCCTTTGTTCGTCGGCCGGGAAAAGTCGATTCGAGCCTTGGAGCGTGCCATGGAAGATGGCAAGCAGATTCTGCTGGTCGCGCAGAAGAGCGCAGGCGACGACAACCCTCAACCGGCCGATATCCATGCGGTAGGCACGGTGTCCAATATTCTGCAACTGCTCAAGCTGCCCGACGGCACCATCAAGGTCCTGGTCGAGGGTGTGCAGCGTGCGCGCATTGTTGATTTTGTCGAAACTGACGATCTCTATGCCGCCAACTGCGAAATGATAGAGGTTGAACAGGTCAGTGGTCGCGAAGCGGAAGTGCTGAGTCGCTCACTCATGACTCAGTTTGAGCAATATGTGAAGCTCAACAAGAAGGTCCCACCGGAAATCATATCGTCCTTGTCGAGCATCGACGACCCGTCGCGTCTGGCCGACACCATCGCTGCTCACATGGCGATCAAGATTCAGGACAAGCAGGAAGTTCTCGAGATTATTCCGCTGCGCGAGCGGCTGGAACATCTCATTCACCTCATGGAATCAGAAATCGATCTGCTGCAAGTTGAAAAGCGCTTGCGCGGCCGCGTCAAGAAGCAGATGGAGAAGAGCCAGCGCGAGTACTACCTGAATGAGCAGATGAAGGCCATTCAGAATGAGCTCGGCCAGAGTGAAGACGGCGTTAATGAATTCGAAGAACTGGCGAAGAAAATCTCGCGCGCTGGTATGGCCAAGGAAGCCCGGGAAAAGGCCGAGGCTGAACTGAAGAAGCTGCGCATGATGTCGCCGATGTCCGCCGAAGCGACTGTGGTGCGTAACTACATCGACTGGATTGTCTCGGTGCCATGGAAAAAGCGCTCCAAGACCAGCCGTGATTTGAACCGCGCCGAAGAAGTACTCGAATCGGATCACTACGGCTTGGAGAAGGTCAAAGAGCGCATCCTCGAGCATCTTGCCGTGCAGCAGCGCGTGAACAAGATGAAAGGCCCGATCTTGTGCCTGGTTGGTCCGCCTGGCGTCGGTAAGACCTCCCTCGGTCGCTCGATTGCACGCGCCACCAATCGCAAATTCGTGCGCATGTCTCTTGGTGGCGTACGAGATGAGGCCGAAATTCGAGGGCATCGTCGAACTTACGTCGGCTCGCTGCCGGGCAAGATTCTGCAGAACATGGCGAAGGTCGGTACGCGAAATCCGCTGTTCCTGCTCGACGAAGTTGACAAGATGGCGATGGACTTCCGCGGTGACCCGGCGTCGGCACTGCTTGAAGTGTTGGACCCGGAACAGAACAATTCCTTCAACGATCATTACCTCGAAGTCGATTACGACTTGTCGGAAGTGATGTTCGTTACCACTGCCAATAGCCTCAACATCCCGGCACCGTTGCTGGACCGTATGGAAGTCATCCGGATTTCCGGCTACACCGAAGACGAGAAGGTCAGCATCGCGCAGAAGTATCTGCTGCCCAAGCAGATTGAGAACGCAGGCCTTAAAGCCGATGAAGTAAAAGTCTCGGAGGCTGCGCTGCGTGATGTGATTCGTTTCTACACCCGTGAAGCTGGTGTGCGTAATCTCGAGCGCGAGATGGCGACTATTTGCCGTAAGGTGGTCAAGGGGATTCTGCAAAAACCTTCGACCAAGTCGGTATCGGTCACACCGAAGATTCTGGACAAATACCTCGGCGTGAAGAGATTCCGCTACGGTCTCGCCGAAGAGGAGGATCGTGTCGGCCAGGTCACGGGCCTCGCGTGGACCGAAACCGGGGGTGATCTGCTGACCATTGAAGCGGTAGTGGTGCCAGGTAAGGGTAAGGAAATCTACACCGGTAGACTCGGTGATGTGATGCAGGAATCGATTAAGGCTGCCATGACGGTGGTACGCAGTCGTGCCCGCTCGCTCGGCATCGTGCCGGATTTCTATGCGACCAACGATGTGCACTTCCACGTGCCGGAAGGTGCTACGCCCAAGGATGGCCCAAGCGCCGGCGTCGGCATGTGCACCGCGATGGTCTCGGCATTAACGGGTATACCGGTCAAGGCAAGTGTCGCCATGACCGGTGAAATTACTTTGCGCGGTGAAGTGCTGCCTATCGGTGGCTTGAAGGAGAAGCTGCTCGCTGCATTGCGCGGCGGTATCAAACAAGTCGTGATCCCGAAAGAGAATGAACGCGAGCTGGCGGAAATTCCGGCGAATATAGCTCAGCAGCTTGAGATCAAACCCGTGCGTTGGATAGACGAGGTGTTTGAAATCGCATTGCTGCGTATGCCGGAGCCACTGCCGGTTGCAGAGGCATCCAGCACAACGCCTGCGAAAGAAAAGCCCGCCAGCGATGAGGACGGCGACGTCCTCAGACGACACTGAGGCTCTTGTCACAAGCCGGGTCCATTCGGATCCGGCTTGCTTGACGCTCTTGGGGGTGATTGGTATAACGGCCGCGCACTCGCAAGGCACGCGAACGCCATCCACAATAATCATCAGCGCGCAGCCCACTCGCCGCAGCTGATATTTTCACCGCGCTGGGACTAAGGGGATAAGCTCCATGAATAAAGCAGAACTGATCGACGCCGTCGCGCTTGCCGCAGACATTACCAAAGCTTCTGCAACGCGCGCCGTGGATGCGGTCTTCGACAACATCTGTGCGGCGCTGAAGAAAGATGAACAAGTCAGCCTGGTGGGTTTCGGTACATTCGTAGTGCGCAGTCGCGCGGCACGAGCAGGTCGTAATCCGCAAACGGGTGCTGCAATTGAGATCAAGGCATCGAAAGTTCCTGGTTTCAAACCTGGCAAAGCGCTGAAGGATGCAGTAAACTAGCGCCCTTCCCAGAGCACGACGATCTGGGTGCTTAGCTCAGCTGGGAGAGCGTCGCCCTTACAAGGCGAAGGTCGTGGGTTCGATCCCCTCAGCACCCACCAGAGTTAGCCATCGGAGTGGTAGTTCAGTTGGTTAGAATACCGGCCTGTCACGCCGGGGGTCGCGGGTTCGAGTCCCGTCCACTCCGCCAAATTCGATGGAATACAAAGCCGGGCGCACCAGATGGTGCGCCCGCTTTTTTTCAAGCCCCGAGTTTCCTCTTCGTTCCTGAGCAGAGGGTCCCTGCATGCTGCAAACGATTCGTGATCGAACCCAGGGCGTCATCGTCGCTGTCATCGTCGGTCTGATTTCACTGACCTTTATCCTGTGGGGCGTTGAAAGTTATATCAACGCCGCCAAGCGCGTCATCGTCGCTAAAGTCGACGGCGACGAAATACCGATAGAAGAATTCCAGAAAGCGTTGCAGCGCTTCCGTCGCCAGGCCGAGTCCATGCTCGGAGAGGGCTTCAACCCCGCCGATTGGGACAAACCGGAAGTCAAAACCAAAGCGCTTGATGAGCTCATCAATGACCGCGTGCTGTCGCGCCTGGTTGACGACGCGCGCGTGCGTGTCACCAATCAGCAGCTTGCGCAGCAATTGCTGCAGATTCCCGCCTTCCAGGACGAAAAGGGCTTCTCCCGACCGCTTTATGAGCAACGGGTCAGTGCGCTGGGCTTTTCGCAACAGGGTTTCGAGCAGCAACTGCGCGCCGACATGGCTAAATCGCAGCTTCGTAACGGCGTTGCCGCATCTGAGTTCGTCACGCGTGAAGAGGCGCAGAAGATTGCGGCGCTGCGCAAGCAGAAGCGAGACATCGGCTATGCGGTGATTCCTGCTGCTGAAGTCGAAAAGCAGGTCACTGTCAGTGATGCGCAGTCCAGCGCCTATTACGAACAACACAAAGAAGATTACCGCACGGCCGAGAAAGCCAGCGTCGAGTATCTTGAAATTTCGGCAGCTGCGTTGGCCGGCAAAGTCACCATCAACGACGAGAAGTTGCACCAGTACTACGATGCCAATCCGGCCGCATTTACTCTGACCGAGGAACGCAGCGCCAACCACATTCTGGTGCAGTTGGCGCAGGACGCCGATCCAGCAGCGTCGAGCGCAGCGGAAGCAAAGATCAAGGATGCTTTGCGACGTGCGCGAGAAGGCGAAGACTTCGAGAAGCTGGCCAAAGAACTGTCCGACGACGTCGGCTCCAAGGCCGAAGGGGGGGCAACCGGCTTTTTTGCGCGCGGCGCGATGGCGCCCGAATTCGAAGAGGCTGCTTTCCAGCTCAAAGTCGGCGACATCAGTGAGCCGGTGCGCACGAAATTTGGCTGGCACATCGTCAAGCTCAAAGAGATCAAGGCTGGCGGCCTGCAACCCTTTGACAAGGTCAAGGCTGAAGTCGAAGTCGCATATCGAAATGCTGAAGCGCAAAAAGCGTTCTATGAGCAGGCAGAGCAGTTCTCAAACCTCGTCTACGAGCATTCGGACAGCCTTAGTGTCGCGGCCGAAACGCTCGGTCTCACAACTCAGAAAACTGCAGTGCTGGGCAAAGAAGAGCTCGCCATGAAATTTTCTGAAAAGGCTGCCGGTGCGATCTTTACCGCTGAAGTGCTGAGCGAAGGCATGAACAGCGAGCCGATAGAACTGCCGGACAGTCGGGTGATTGCCGTGCGTGTTATTGAACATATGCCGTCGGCGATTCCTGAACTTGCCGTGGTCAAGACCCAGGTTGAAGAGGCGGTGCGCAACGAACAGCGGCGCGAACTGACCGAGGCGCTGGGCAAGGAATTCATCGAGCGACTGCGCAAAGGCGAGACCGTGACCGAGCTGGTCAAGGGCCGCGGCTTTGGTTGGGAACAGGAGGAGGGCGCAACGCGCGAATCCGGCGATATCAATCGCGCCGTCCTGCGCGCAGCCTTCAGCGCCGAGGTATCGGGTAATGAGCCCCAGTACACCGGGATTCCTATCGGTACAACCGATTACGCAGTCATCCGTGTTGCCAATGTCGTGATACCTGGCGAAAGCGAGATAGCCCGCGGTGATGTCGCGACCATACAGGGTGAGTTGGTGCAAGGCCGCATGGGCGCGGCCTGGAATGAGTTCGTCGCGGCGGTGCGAGCCACCAGCGACGTGAAGGTAATCGCGAAGAACCTGTGAGGCGGTGGGCGGCTTTACATGCCGCCCATGCCCATGATGTTGTAGCCGCAATCGACGTAGGTGATTTCGCCCGTGATAGCCGAGGCGAGATCCGAGCAGAGAAACGCCGCCGCATTGCCGACTTCGTCGATAGTGACATTACGCCGCAGGGGCGCGGTGTTCTCGACGTAGGTCAGAAATTTGCGCATGTCCTTGATGCCCGACGCTGCGAGCGTACGTATCGGCCCCGCTGACACCGCATTCACTCGAATTCCTTCCGGTCCCAGGCTTTCGGCCATATAACGCACGTTCGCTTCGAGACTGGCCTTGGCCAGCCCCATGACGTTATAGCTCGGCATGGTGCGTACCGCGCCCAGATAACTCAAGGTCAACATCGCGCCGTTACGGCCTTTCATCAACGGCCGCGCTGCATTGCCGAGGGCGGCAAAGCTGTAGGAGCTGACTTCGTGAGCAACGCGAAATCCTTCGCGAGTCACACTGTCGAGGTAACCGCCCTGTAGTTCTTCACGCGGGGCGAAGGCAACGGAATGGATAAGGATATCGAGATGATCCCAGTAATCATCAAGGTGATTGAAGACCGCCTGAATTTCTTCGTCGCTCTGCACTTCGCAAGGCAAGGTGATCTCGGAGCCGAGTTCGGCCGCGAAGTCCTCGACGCGCGACTTGAGGCGATCGTTCTGGTAGGTGAAGGCCAGTTCGGCGCCTTCCCGATGCATGGCCTTGGCGACGCCCCAGGCAATCGATTTATTGCTGGCCACACCGACAATAAGGGCGCGTTTACCTTGCAGAATTCCCATGGTCTGACTACCTTGCTGGCTGATGATCTTGTGCCCCGCGCGGGGCCAGCAAAGTGTACAGTGCCCGGACCGAGTTTATAATCCCGCAGCGCCTTCGAGATCACGTCAACATGCGATTCCTGCCACCGGCCGCGCTGCACATGCTTTGTCTGCTCATGCTGGTTGCTGGTCTCGCAGGCTGTGGCGAGCAGCCGTGGAACGATCCCTATCGCAGCGCTGATGCCGGCCGCGCGATTTTCTACGGGGCTTTTGCCGAACGCCCTAAACATCTCGACCCGGTCTCGTCTTACAGTGAAAACGAGGCGCAGTTCACCGGTCAGATTTATGAGCCGGTCGTGCAATATCATTTTCTCAAGCGGCCCTATCAACTCATTCCACTGACCGCGACGGCGTTGCCCGAGCCGCGTTACTACGACGCCGCCGGCGACGCGCTTCCTGCCGACGCGCCGGCGGACAGCGTTGCGAAGGCTGTGTACCGCGTGACGCTCAAGCGCGGTATTCGTTATCAGCCTCATCCCGCCTTCGCACAACGCGCCGATGGCAGCTACTACTATCACTCGCTGACGCGGGCCGAGGTTGCCGAATACGGCACACTCGCGGATTTCGGCCACAGCGGCACGCGTGAATTGACCGCCGAAGATTACGTCTACGAGATCAAACGCCTCGTGCATCCACATCTGCATTCGCCCGTGGCGGGTCTGATGGGCAAGTACATCGAGGGGCTGTCAGCGCTGGGTGAGCAGTTGCGTAAGTCCGAGGCTGGCAACCACGGCTTTGTCGATCTGCGTAAGTACGATTTCGAAGGCGCACAGGTCATCGACCGCTACACCTTCGAAATTCGTATTACGGAAAAATATCCGCAGTTCCGCTACTGGCTGGCGATGTCGTTTTTTGCGCCCGTGCCGTGGGAGGCTGACAGCTTCTATGCCCAGCCAGGCATGAAAGAACGCAACTTCACGCTTGATTGGTATCCGGTCGGCACCGGCCCCTACATGCTGACCGAGAACAACCCCAATCGCCGTATGGTGCTCGAACGCAACCCCAACTTTCGTGGCGAGCCTTACCCTGAGAGTGGTACCGCAGGCGACGCGGTGGCGGGCATGTTGCGCATGGCCGGCAAAACCATGCCATTCATTGACGTGGCTTATTACAGCCTCGAGAAGGAAGAGATCCCGCAATGGAGCAAGTTTCTGCAGGGCTACTATGACGTTGCTGCGGTACTGCCCGACAGCTTCGACCAGGCGATTCAGTTTGGCATGAAAGGTGAGGCTGAGCTGACGCCCAGCATGCTCGAGAAGGGCGTCAAACTGGTGACCGCCGTTGAGCAGGCGACGTCCTATATGGGATTTAATATGGCCGATGCGGTGGTCGGCGGCGATTCCGAGCGGGCGCGACTACTGCGCCGCGCAATCTCCATCGCAGTCGATTTCGAAGAGATGATTTCGATTTTTGCCAATGGTCGCGGTGTGCCCGCGCACGGCCCAATCCCGCCTGAGATCTTCGGCTACCGTGCGGGGCAGAAGGGCATCAATCCCTATGTCTATGAATGGCGTGCAGGACATGCCGCGCGCCGTACTCTGGATGACGCCCGCGCGCTGTTGCGCGAGGCCGGTTATGCCGATGGTCGTGACCCAGCCACCGGCCAGCCATTGACGCTCTATTATGAAGCGATCAGCGGAGGGCCGAGTGGCAAGGCGCAGCTCAACTGGTATCGCAAACAGTTCGAGAAGCTCGGCATTCAACTCGTGATCCGCGTCACTGATTACAACCGCTTCCAGGAGAAGGTGCGCGAAGGCACCGCTCAGATCTTCAGTTGGGGGTGGAACGCGGACTATCCCGATCCGGAGAATTTTCTGTTCCTGCTGTACGGACCGAATGGCAAGAGCAAGTTCGGCGGCGAGAACGCTTCGAACTATCACAATGAGGAATTCGATCAGTTGTACGTGCGTATGCGGGCACTGCCGAATGGCTCCGAAAGGCAGATGCTGATCGACCGCATGGTGGAACTCGTGCGGCGTGACTCGCCCTGGCTGTGGGGCTTCCACCCGATGGCCTATGCGCTCAATCACGCCTGGTACGGCAATTCAAAGCCAAACTTGATGGCGCGCAATTCGCTCAAATACAAGACCGTTGATACGAGCCTGCGCGAACGGCTGCGGCGCGAGTGGAATACACCCGTGTTATGGCCAGTGCTGACCGTATTGGTGCTGATGTTGCTCGGCGCGATTCCGGCCTGGCGGAGTTATCGCGCGCGGCAGCGGGCGCAGGTGCGATGCTAGCCTACATCACGCGCCGCGTGCTCTATGCCCTGCCGATTCTGCTGGGTGTCAATGTCATTACGTTCGTGCTGTTTTTTGTGGTCAATTCGCCGGACGACATGGCGCGCCTGCACCTTGGCAGTAAACATGTCACCGCCCAGGCCGTACACGACTGGAAAGCCGAACGAGGTTACGACAAACCTTTGTTGTGGAATGGCGATGCAGCCGGTATGGCGCAGGCGACCGATACGATTTTCTATCGCAACACCGTCAAGCTGTTCCTGTTCAAGTTCGGTCAATCCGATAGCGGGCGCGACATCGCCTATGACATCTCGCAGCGGATGGTGCCGAGTCTGGTGGTGACCCTGCCCGTTTTTGTCCTTGAGCTGCTGCTCACGATTAGTTTTGCGCTGTGCATCGCGATGTTGCGCGGCACCTATTTCGATACCTGGGCGGTGGTGTTGTGTGTGGCCATGATGTCGGTCTCGAGTCTGTTCTACATCATCGGCGGGCAGTTCCTTTTCGGAAAAGTACTGCGTCTGGTGCCGATCTCGGGCTTTGACGGCGGTAGCGCGGCGCTCAAGTTCATTCTCCTGCCGGTACTTGTCAGTGTCATCGCAGGCTTAGGTTATGGCACGCGCTGGTATCGCACTCTGTTTCTGGAAGAGATCAATCGCGACTATGTGCGCACAGCGCGCGCCAAGGGTCTGTCCGAGCGGGCGGTGCTGTTCAAACATGTGTTGCGCAATGCACTCATTCCGATCTTGACCGGCGTGGTGGTCATCCTGCCGACATTGTTCATCGGCAATCTCATCATCGAAGCATTTTTTGGTATTCCAGGTCTTGGCAGCTACACCATCGAAGCTATCCAGAGCCAGGACTTCGCGATCGTGCGGGCGATGGTGTTTCTGGGTTCGCTGCTGTACATCGTCGGTCTGATCTTGACCGACATTTCCTACACTCTGGCCGACCCGCGTGTACGCCTGGAATGAGCATGTTTGAACCCGTCTTGCTCAAGACTGACGTGCTGTTTTTTGTACTGCTGAGCGCCGCGGCGTGTTACGCGTGGACGGCAGCCCGCCACGAACATCTGCGTGCACCGTGGCGGCAGGTGGCACGCCAGCCTCTCGGTATGGCGGCAGCGGTGGTGCTAGCGGTCTACGTTCTCATCGCGTTTCTTGATTCCTTGCATTTTCGTGCCGCACCAGGCGCAGTGGGTGAGAGCAGGGCGGTTTACAGTCGCGATCTCAATAGCGTGTTTGATGTGTTGGTCGCGCCACTGCGTGACAGCGTCGAGCGGACCTATTCGGCGCCGTTCGCAGCCGAAGCTTACGCCAAAGAAATTGTGGAGCTGGCCGATGGCTCAAATTCGCGCGCCTACCCTCGGCTCGAACACGGTGGCGCCCATTTGCGCGATCCCGCCAGTGAACGCGGTCCCGATATTGCGGCGCGCCTGATTGGCGGCATCCTGTTGGGCATCGGCATGGCAATGGTGGTCGCAGCTCTGGTGGTGAGCCTCTGCGCTCGCGCTGCAGGCCGGGCGTGGAACGCCACCGCCGTGCGCATGGTGCGTGGTGAAGCTCAGGCGCCGTGGCGTGCAATCCTGGGCGCGGTGCTGGCCCTCGCCTTGCTGCTTGGCTGCGCCATCGAACTTGCACCCTACTATCACGTTTTTGGCACCGACCAAGTGGGCAATGACGTGCTCTATCAGGCCCTCAAGAGCATCCGCACGGGTCTGCTGATTGGCACCCTGACAACCTTGGTGATGCTGCCTTTTGCGCTCGTGTTGGGTTTGGTGGCCGGCTATTTCGGTGGCTGGGTGGACGATGCCATCCAGTATCTCTACACCACTTTGTCGTCTATTCCGGGCGTATTGCTGGTGGCCGCCTCGGCGCTCATGCTTGAAATTTACATGTCTCGACACGGCGATTCTTACGCAAGTCTCGCTGCTCGGGCCGACTTACGCCTGCTGGCGCTATGCCTCATCCTCGGCGTGACCGCCTGGACCGGTCTGTGCCGTTATCTGCGTGCAGAAGCCTTGAAGCTGCGCAGCGCTGATTTCATCGAGGCGGCGCGCGCCTTCGGCGTCTCGGATCGAAAGATTCTGGCGCGGCATATCCTGCCTAATATCATGCATATCGTGATGATCTCCATCGTGCTCGATTTCAGCGGACTGGTGCTGGCCGAGGCGGTGTTGACCTATATCGATATCGGGGTCGACCCGAGCATGGAATCGTGGGGCAATATGATCAACGGTGCGCGCCTGGAACTGGCCCGTGATCCGGTGGTGTGGTGGTCGTTGGGTGCCGCATTCGTATTGATGTTCGCGCTGGTGCTGGCGGCGAATATCTTTGCCGATGCGGTGCGCGACGCTTTCGACCCGCGACTGCGTGATATGGAATGAAGGCGCCCTACCCACTCATGAGGGCACCCGGTCGTGGTCCTTTTGCGGAGTCTTGCTGAACATGGCGACGCCCTTGCTGGAAGTCGATGATCTCGCAGTACAGTTCGGCACTGAGGCGGCGCCGGTGCGCGCCGTTGATGGCCTGAGCTTTTCGTTGGAGGCGGGCGAGACCGTTGTGCTGGTCGGCGAATCGGGTAGTGGCAAATCGATGGCCGCGCTCGCAATCACGCGACTCTTGCCGGCGACCGCACGTATTACGAGTGGCGCGGTGCGACTCGAGGGCGAAGACCTGTTCACGCTGCCGGAATACCGCATGCGCGATGTGCGGGGCGCGGCGATAGGCATGGTTTTTCAGGAGCCGCAGTCGTCGCTCAATCCAGTCATGAGCATTGGCGCGCAGATCGGTGAGACCCTGGTGCGTCATCAGGGCCTGCGCGGTGCTGCGCTTAAAACACGCATCATTGAATTGCTGGTGGCAGTAGGTATCGACGCCGCCGCGTCGCGCCTCGAGCAGTTCCCTCATCAGTTCTCCGGCGGCATGAAGCAGCGCGTCATGATAGCGATTGCGCTCGCCGCCGATCCGCGCCTTTTGATTGCCGATGAGCCGACCACGGCGCTGGATGTCACCATTCAGGCCCAGGTGCTGGAACTGATCAAGGCCGAGCAGAAGCGCCGCGGTATGGGCATCTTGTTCATCACGCACGATTTGGCGGTTGCCTATCAGATAGCCGACCGGGTGTTGGTGATGCGACATGGCAAGCTCGTTGAAAGCGGCAGTCGCGATGGTTTTTACAGCAATCCGCAACACGCCTATTCAAAGCAGTTGTTCGACGCGTTGCCGAGTTGGGAAAAGCGTCTGCGTGAGGGGAATGCGCCTACTCCTGAAGCGTCGCAGCCCTTGTTGACGGTGCGCAATCTGGCGGTTGAGTTTCCCATCCGGCGGGGTTTGTTCAAACGCAAAGTCGGGGCGATGCGGGCCGTTGATGGTGTAAGTTTTGCCATCGAGCAAGGCCGTACCCTGGCGGTGGTGGGTGAGTCCGGTTGCGGCAAGACCACGATGGGCAAAGGTATCCTGCGCCTGACGCCCCTGGCGGGCGGGTCGGTTGAATTCGGCGGTATCGATCTGGCTTCTCTCGATGCGGCCGCGATGCGGCGTCAGCGCGCGCACTTGCAGATTGTGTTCCAGGATCCGGTAGCTTCAATGAATCCGCGCATGATTGTCGGCGACATCATCAAGGAAGGCATGCTTGCGCAGCAGATTGGCGGGACCGCTGCGGAACGTGATCGCCGCGTTGCGCAGTTGTTGTCGCAGGTCGGTCTGGAGGCCGCCCATGCGCGGCGTTATCCCCACGAATTCTCCGGCGGGCAACGACAGCGCATCTGTATCGCCCGTGCACTGGCGGTCGAGCCGCGCCTGATCGTGTGTGACGAACCAACCTCGGCGCTCGATGTGTCGGTGCAGGCGCAGATCCTGGCGTTGCTGCGCGACCTGCAACAGCGACTTGGTTTGAGTTATCTGTTCGTCACGCACAACATCGGCGTAGTGGCTTATATCGCTCACCATGTTGCGGTGATGCAGAGTGGGCGCATCGTTGAACAGGGGCCGGTGGACGATGTATTGCATCGGCCACAACACGACTACACACGACAATTGCTGGCGGCAGTGCCGAGCATCGGGCACGCGGCCTGAACTCTCAACCACTTCGCAGGCGGGCCCGGCCCTGAGCTTCGCCTGGCGTCAACTCGCGCTGGATCTGCGCTCGCTGGTGGCCATCGGCGCGCCACTCATCGTCAATAATCTCTCCAGCATCGGTGTCGGTGTGGCTGACACCCTGATGGCCGCGCGCCTGGGTTCTCTGTCACTTGCCGGCGTCGCCATCGGAAATGGCGTGTGGATTGCGCTGTTCCTGCTCGGACTCGGCACCCTCATGGCCTTGGGGCCGACGGTTGCGCAGCACTTCGGCGCTGGGCGCGACGAGGCGATAGGTCACGATACGCGCCAGGGGCTGTGGCTGGCGTTGTTTATCTCTTTGCCGGTGATGATCTCGATGCGCAACATGACGCCGCTGTTTGTCGCGGTGGGCATTGAACCGCCGGTGGCGCTGCTGGCGCAAGGTTATCTGGACTACCTGTCGTGGGGCGTGCCCGGTGCTTATGGTTACCACACCTTGAAGCAAATGAATGAAGGTGTCGGCCGCACTGTGCCCATCATGACTGTGGTGACGCTGGTATTGCCGGTCAACGTGTTGCTGAACTACACGTTTCTGTTTGGTCGCTTCGGCATGCCGGCTCTGGGTGCGCCAGGCTGTGGTTTGGGCAGCGCCTTGAGTTTCTGGGTTATGTTGGCGCTGCTCGCCGTGCACACGGTCTATTCCCCCCACTATCGTCGTTTCCATCTGTGGCATGCAATTGAACGCCCGGATGGTGTCGCGCTTACACGTCTGGTGGCTTTGGGTCTGCCCATCGGTTTGTCGCTGTTTCTGCAATCCGGATTGTTTACCGCTGTCGCAATGCTGATGGGCAGGCTCGGCAGCGCGGCGGTCGCAGCGCACCAGATCACGCTCAACTATTGCGGCATCGTATTCATGGTGCCACTCGGATTCGCGATGGCCTTGACGGTGCGCGTCGGTCAGGCGGTGGGTCGACGCGACCTTAAGGCAGTGCGACGCATTGGCTACACCGGCTTTGTATTGTGCGGCTTGTACACCGTGACGGCTGCGCTCACTACGTTGCTGTGCGCGCCGTACATCATCGCCATCTATACAGCGGATCCTCAAGTGGTGGCGATCGCGCTGGTGCTGTTCAAGCTTGGAGCCGGCCTGCAGATAGCCGACGGCCTGCAGGCAGCGGGCGCGTTTGCCTTGCGCGGCATGAAAGATACGCGCTGGCCACTGCTGTTGAACGGACTCAACTACTGGGGGATCGGCTTTACGCTGGCTTACTGGTTGAGTAACCACACCGACACCGGTGCAGCCGGCATCTGGACGGGGCTGGTCACGGCTTTGTGGATAGCTGCATTTCTGCTGATTGGACGTTTCGTCATCCTGACCCGTGCTTTTAAAACGAGCGACGGGTCTTGATGGTGCTGTGCCAGGTGTCAGGCAGGCACTGCTGACGCGCTGTGTTCGACGACGTGCACGCGTTGCGGATAAAAAGCGATGTAGCCCGTTATGGCCGCCGCAATGCTGAGGGTGCGGTTGTAGGACCACGCGACCTCAGCGTGGTGTCGGCCGGCGAGGTCGCCGTCGAAATATTCCGCGTCGCCCTTGAGCGGACAGTGAGTCGACTTGTCGATAGACGTGAGCTTGTCCATATCGACATCGTCACGCGGAAAATAAATGGCCGGGTCATAGATATCACGACCCACCTCTTTGAGTTTGATTGCGCGTGTGCTGCGCGCGATTTCAACTCCGTCGAGGCTGGCCGTGATGACATAGGACGGACGCGCGAGGCGCATGAAATGACGCGGCTCGGCGGGGTTATGAATAGCGTCGCGGACCAGAGTGATGTCGTCGCTCGATGTAGTCATGACAGCCTCGCAGGTGCGAATTCATTCGCACATTAAAGTGAAAACGATCCGCGCCCCGCGCTCAATTTATGCGGGCACATCATTGCGCCGCAATGACTATCTCAGCGTTTTTCCACACCCAGCGTCGTGAGGCGCGCGGCCGTATCGGCACCGGCCTTGACCACACTCACGTCTTTATCGATGTAGGCAATTTTGCCGTCCTTGTCGATATAGAACGTCCAGCGCGAGGCGAAACCCATCATGCCGAGCACCCCATAGGCCGCCGACACTTTTTTGTCAGGGTCCGCGAGGATGGCGAAGTCGGCGCCGTTGTCGGCGGCAAATTTAGTGTTGGTCTCAACATCATCAGTGCTCGCCATAAAATAGGCGACCTTGTAGCCCTTCAACAATGCGCCACTCTCACGGAGTGACTTGCATTGTGCGGTTCAGCCGCCGGTGAAGGCTTTCGGGAACCAGGCCAGCACCACCGCCGTGCCGCGATAGTCGGCCAGCCGGTGCTGTTTGCCGTCGGAGCCGGCCAGCGTGAAGTCGGGCGCGACATCGCCGACCGCAAGATCGGCCGCCGTGGCAGCGCCACCGCCGAGGGCGGTCATGGCGCCAAGCAGCAGGGCCGCCAGCGCGCGCAGTTTCGGATATCTCATGAGCGTTCGCTCCTTGGTGACATTGAAGAAAACTAAATCGTTTACGACAAGATGTTCTGTGTTGCGTCTCAGGCCACAGGCTCGCGCATGGTCACCCATTCCTCAGCGGAGGTCGGATGAATGCCGATGGTGCGATCGAACAGAGTCTTGGTCGCTCCGGCCTTGATGGCGACGGCCAGTCCTTGTATCGACTCACCGGCATCGGGCCCAATCATGTGCGCACCGACCACCCTGTCACTGGCGGTCTCGACCACCAGTTTCATCAAGGTCTTTTCCTTGGAGCCGGACAGGGTGTGTTTGAGCGGCGTGAAGGTCGATTTGAATATGGTCACGGCGCCGAACTTCTCACGCGCCTGCGCTTCGGTGTAGCCGACGGTCGCGAGATTAGGATGACTGAACACCGCGCTCGGAATGTATTCGTAATCTACCGGTCGTTCATGATCACGATACAGATGCCAGGCCAGCGCCATGCCTTCGGCGAGCGCAACCGGCGTCAGGTTCACCCTGTCGGTCACGTCACCGATGGCATAAATTGAGGGCACGGTGGTCTGGTAATTGGCGTTGACCTTGACCGCGCCGGTGTCGTCCATCGCCACACCGCAGGCTTCCAGACCGAGATTGGCACTGTTCGGTCGGCGCCCGGTTGCGTACATCACGAGATCGGCATCAAGCGTCGTGCCGTCACTCAGGTGCAGGTGCAGGTCGTGCGTTTCGCCCGTGATACGCACGATGTCGGTATCGAAGCGCAAGTTGACGCCCTTCTTGCGCATTTCCTCGGCGAGGAAATGACGGGCGTCGTCGTCAAAGCCGCGCAGGAACAGGGGGCCGCGATACAACTGGGTGGTGTCGCAGCCAAGCCCGTTGAAAATGCCGGCGAACTCAACCGCGATATAGCCGCCGCCGACCACTACCGCGCGTTTGGGCAAGCGTTCGAGAAAGAAAGCTTCGTTGGAAGTGATGGCGAGTTCGCTGCCGGGGAACTGCGGCACATACGGCCAGCCGCCGGTCGCGACCAGAATACGCTCGGCGCTAATGTCGCGGCCGCCGACGGTGACAGTGTGGGCATCTTTCACCGTCGCGCGTTCATGCATGACGGTGACGCCGGCGTTGTCCATCAGACGCTGGTAGATGCCGTTCAGTCGTTCGATTTCTTTGTTCTTGTTGGCGACCAGGAGCGGCCAGTCGAAACTACCGTCGGCGATTTTCCAGCCGAAACCTGCGGCGTCGCGCACTTCCTCGTGCACGTGGGCGGCATAGGCGAAAAGCTTTTTCGGCACGCAGCCGACGTTTACACAGGTGCCGCCCATGTAGCGTTCTTCGGCCATCGCCACGCGCGCGCCAAAGCTGGCCGACATGCGTCCGGCACGAACGCCGCCCGAACCGCCACCAATAATAAAAAGATCAAAATCGAAAGACGCCATGTTCACTCCTGGCAGTTGCCGTCCGCCTAGTATAGAGGCAGTGGCAGGCAGCCGAGGCCTTGGTTTTGCCGCGCGTGCGCCGCGCTGCCGGTAGCGGCGGGCTTTGGCTACAATCAACGCCTCTCGAATCAATCACAAGGCGAGCACGGAAAGCGCCTGTGCGCAGGAGTCAAGGCGATGGCTGAGAGCGTTGAAATTGTCGATGTCGGGCCGCGTGATGGCCTGCAGGCGCAACCACACTTGCTGGACACCGACAGCAAACTCGCGCTTATCGAGCGTCTGGTCGATGCCGGCGTGCGCCGGGTGGAGGTCGCGAGTTTCGTTAACCCCAAACGTGTGCCGCAGATGGCCGACGCCGACGCCATCATTGCGCGACTGCCGCGCCGGGCGGGGGTCAGTTACATCGGGCTGGTGCTCAACCTGCAGGGTTTTGAGCGCGCGCTGGCGTCGGGGGTTGAGCAGATCAATTGTGCGGCGGTGAGCACCGACAGTTTCTGTCTGCGCAACCAGGGCAAAACCTCGGCCGAGATGATGGTGGAGATAGCGAGCCTCGCGCGCCAGGCGCAAGACGCCCGACGTTTCTTTGGCGTGACCATTGCCGCGTCTTTCGGTTGCCCTTTTGAAGGGGAGGTGGCACCGGCCACGGTGGTCGCCATCGCCGAACAATTGCATGGGATGGGCGTCGATGAGATTTCGCTCGCCGATACCATCGGTGTGGCGGTGCCGTCTGACGTCAAACGTCTGATTGAAGCGGTGCGCCCGCGTATCGGCGCGACGCCGCTACGCGTCCATTTTCATAACACCCGTGGCACGGGCATCGGCAACGTCTACGCGGCGGTCGAAAGTGGCGTACGCATCGTTGACGCGAGTTGCGGTGGGGTGGGTGGTTGCCCGTTCGCGCCGGGTGCAACCGGTAACGTCGGTACCGAGGATGTGCTCTACCTGTTGCATCGTATGGGCTACGAGACCGGCATCGACATCACCAAGGTCATCGCCACTTCAAAGTGGCTGGAGGGGCCGTTGCAGGCGCCCATGCAGGCCAGCATGACCCGCGCCAGTCTGTTTCCGCCGCCGCGTGCGGCCTGAGCCTGTCGCCCGTCACCGGCCAGCGTTGGCGGCCGCGGTGCTGTCCTGCGCATGCCGGGTACCTTGAGCGTGGGCGCTGTGCTCGCACTCTGGTGGCAGCGCCACGGCGATGTCGCGTTGGTCGTGATGGGGGCGCTGCTGGTGTCCGGCAAGGGCATCTTCGCCAAGCTGTTGTTCCGTGACGGTGTTGCGGTTGAATCGATTCTGTTGCTGCGTTCCTGGTTTACCCTGCCGCTGGTGTGGGGCTGGGCTTTGTACCGGCTTGCGCCGCGGCAGCTATGGCCGGCGCAGCCGCGCCTGATCCTCGGCGCAATACTGGCGGGACTGGCCAGTCATTACGCTGCGGCGTGGTTGAATTTTGTCGCACTGACCATGATCGACGCGAGCCTTGAGCGCGTCCTGTTGTTTACCTATCCGGCGATGGTCGTGCTGGCGCGCGCACTCGCTGCGCGGCGCTGGCCATCGAGCAGATTGTTGACTGCTGTGGCGCTAACGTATCTCGGTGTGGGCTGTGCAGTCGGCGGTATCAATATCGAGTTATGGCGTGCCAATGGCCTCGGCGCGGCACTGGTGCTGGCCTCGGCCGCCGGTTTTGCCTATTACCTCATCGCCAACGAACGGGTGGCGACCGTGATTGGCAGCGTGCCCTTCATCGTCTACGCGAGTTCTGCCGGAGCGCTCGCGCTGACACTCCACGCCGCGCTGATAGGGGGGGCGAGCTTTGGCTCGTTCGTGACGCTCTCGCCCCACGCCTGGACGCTGGTGCTGGCCATGACGGTGACGACCAGCGTGCTGCCGCTGTTTCTATTTTCCGCCAGCATCCGCCGTATCGGCGCACAACGTGCTTCAATCGTCAGCACCATCGGCCCGCCCGCGACCTTCGTCATGGCGGCCTGGATCCTGGGCGAGGCGATGCACCCGATTCAAATGCTGGGCACCGGCCTCATCATTGCCGGCATTGTGGTGTTGGAAACCCGTCGCGGCGACACGGCGGTGCTGGTTCAGGATAAACCGGCGTAGAGCTTGGCCATCGCTTTGCGCCACAGCCGCGCGGGTTTGAGCGGCATGCCGGCATAGACCCCGGCTTCGCGGATGTCTTTGGTGATGCCGCCCTTACCGAGCACCGTGACATCGTCGGCGATCGTCACGTGCCCGACCGTGCCGACCTGACCGGCCAGGGTCACGCGGTTGCCGAGCCGGGTGCTGCCCGACACCCCGACCTGGGACACGATCACGCAGTTCTCACCGGTCACCACGTTGTGCGCCAGCATCACCAGATTGTCGACCTTGGTGCCGCGGCCGATGCGAGTCTCGCTGAAGCGCGCGCGGTCGATAGTGGAATTGGCGCCGATTTCGACATCGTCTTCCAGTACTACCCGACCGAGTTGCGGGATCTTGAAATGTGAACCCTCGTGGCTGACGAAACCAAAACCGTCTCCGCCGAGCGATACGCCGGGCTGCAGGATCACCCGATCGCCGAGCAGGGTGTCCTCGCGCAGGGTGCAATTGGGATAGATGATGCAGTCCGCCCCGAGCTCGACGCGATCCATGATCACGACATTGGGGAAGATTTTGCAGCGCGGTCCGATCTTGACCAGATTACCGATCACGACGTTGGGGCCGATATAGGAGTCGTCGCCCAAAGCCGCGCTTATCGAGACGATGGCGCTGGCATGGACCCCGCGCGCGTCGCCCATCTGGCTGCGTACGAACAGGCCGGCGATGCGCGCCATCATGTATTCGGGTTCGGGGTGAAAGAGGTTGGCTTTACCGCTCACCGGGTGATCGGGATGGGCAACAAACGCAGCGATACGCGAAGCGGCGGCATCTTCGACATGACGCGTTCCGCTGGCGAAAGACAGGCAGCCCGGCAGGTCATCGGACAAGCCGCACACGCCTTCGATTTCAAGCTGGCCATCGCCGCTGAACTCGAGTTCGAAGCGCCGCGCAATCTCAGCCAGGAAATAGGACATGTTGAACCCTCAAGTCATGGTCATCCGGCGTAACGGTGCTGGCCGGCCGGCAAGTCTACAAGGAAGCGCGCGGCGCGCGAGCAACCGCCATGCCTGAATTGCCTTGCAAAACTTGTGTTAAATGTGGCGCCGCGTCGAACCTGATCAATGGGGGATCGCGCTACGCTGAGCTATGCTCGTCAGAGGAAGCAGGTAGCCACGGGCTCTGTCCTTCCTCATGTATTTTATAGTTTATATTGCCTATTCCAATAACTATCATTGAGTTATAGAATAAATCAATAATTCACTTTAGCTTTGAGTTCAAGTGCCCATCCCTACCTTCATGTCGAAACGGATTTTCTTCTTCGCGCTCGGCGCGTTGTTGGTGCTGGTGCCGTTCCTGGCGGGCGCCGATATCTACAAATACGTCGATAGCCACGGACATGTACATCTGACCGACAAACCCGACCACGGCGGTTATCGGCGCATGGTCAAAACCTGGAAGGGCTGGTCGGAAGCCAAGGCCGATTTCAAGAGCGTGTTCAAGAACCGCCAGAAGTACGGTCCCACCATCGCCGAAGCGGCCAAGGTCCACCGTCTGCCGCCGGCGCTGCTACATGCGGTCATCACGGCGGAGTCCGCCTATAACCCGGACGCCGTGTCGAGGGCCGGTGCGGTTGGTCTCATGCAACTCATGCCAGGCACGGCAGAACGGTATGGTGTACGCAATCGCCGCGACCCGACGGCCAATGTGTCAGGCGGCACGCAGTACCTGCGAGACCTGCTCAATATGTTCGATGACAATCTGGTGTTGGCGCTCGCCGCCTACAACGCCGGCGAGAACGCGGTCATCAACAATGGCCGACGCATTCCCCCTTACAAGGAAACCGAGGTCTACGTACAGCGGGTTCTGAAATACTACAACGACTACAAACGGGATATGTAGACGCGCGCGCCGACGGCCGCGATGGCCGCCGGCGGGGTTCTCCCTAACGTTCTTATTCGTCCGTCACGCAGCCTTCCGAGGCGTTCGTCACGAGCTGGATGTACTTGAACAAAGTACCGCGCTCGGCCTTGTAGGGCGGCGCGACCCAGCCCGCACGTCGACGTGCCAGCTCGGCATCATCGACCGCCATACTGATGGTCTTGGACTCGGCATCGAGTGTCACCCGGTCGCCGGTCTTAACAAATGCGATGGGGCCGCCTTCCTGGGCTTCCGGCACCACATGGCCGACGATAAAACCGTGGGAACCACCGGAGAAGCGCCCGTCGGTGATCAGCGCGACCGAATCGCCGAGACCTGCTCCCATCAGGGCCGAGGTCGGCGTCAGCATTTCCGGCATGCCCGGGCCGCCCTTGGGGCCTTCGTAGCGGATGATGACAACGTCTCCCCTCTCGATATTCTTCTGCTCGAGGCCGGCCAGCATGTCTTCTTCCGAATCGTAGACCTTGGCCGGGCCCTCAAAACGCAGGCCTTCTTTGCCAGTGATCTTGGCGACCGAACCGCCCGGTGCAAGGTTGCCCTTAAGAATCTGGATATGACCGCTAGGCTTGATCGGGTTGGTGAGGGGACGCAACACCTGCTGGCCGGCGCTGAGTCCCGGCAACTCGGCGAGGTTTTCCGCCAGGGTTTTGCCAGTGACGGTCATGCCGTCGCCATCGATGAGTTTGGCTTCGAGCAGGAATTTCAGTACGGCAGGAATACCGCCGACCTTGTGCAGGTCTTCCATCACGTATTGGCCGGAGGGCTTCAAGTCCGCCAGGAAGGGCACACGGTCGCTGACCGCCTGGAAATCGTCGATGGTGAGTTTCACGCCGACCGCCTTGGCCATCGCGATCAGATGCAGCACCGCGTTGGTTGAACCGCCGAGCACGGTGATGATCACCATCGCGTTCTCAAAGGCGGCGCGGGTCATGATGTCCCTCGGTTTGATGTCGCGCTCCATCAGCACGCGGATGGCAGCGCCAGCGCGGCGACATTCGTCCTTTTTGAGCGGATCGACCGCCGGCACAGACGAGGAATAGGGCAACGTCATGCCCATCGCTTCGATGGCCGAAGCCATGGTGTTGGCGGTATACATGCCGCCGCAGGCGCCTGCACCGGGGCAGGCGTGACGCACTACTTCCTGGCGCTCTTCTTCACTGATCGTACCGGCGAGGTAGGAGCCGTAACTCTGAAATGCGGACACGATGTCGAGCACTTTTTCGCCCGAATAACCAGGCTTGATGGTGCCGCCATAGACCATCAATGCCGGGCGGTTCAGGCGCCCCATTGCGATCAGGCAGCCGGGCATGTTTTTGTCGCAGCCCGGAATGGAAATATTGGCGTCATACCACTGGCCGCCCATGATGGTCTCGATGGAGTCGGCGATGAGGTCGCGCGACTGCAGCGAATAGCTCATGCCGCGGGTGCCCATGGAAATGCCGTCGCTGACACCCACGGTGTTAAAACGCATGCCGACCATGCCTGCTTGCTGCACGCCCTTTTTCACTTCCTCGGCGAGCGACAACAGGTGCATGTTGCACGGGTTGCCCTCGAACCACACGCTGGCTATGCCGACCTGAGCCTTGCTCAAATCTTCTTCGCTCAAGCCGGTGCCGAGGAGCATGGCCTGCGAGGCGCCTTGTGAGCGCGGTTGAGTGATACGTTCACTGATCTTGTTGATCTTGGTCGCCATGGTGTTCTCCGGCGTGCTGTCGGCTGTTGGTGGTGGCTGGCCGTTGGCCAGCGCGCATGATAGCGCTCCCGCCGCGGGCACCCAAGGTGAGTTGCACCTGGCTTGAAGCAGGTAGCGGCAAACTCGCTAGAATGCCGCCATTATATTTCGCGCCCTGCGCGAGGATGACGTCGCGATGACCGAACAGAACTCGCCCTTGGAAGGGGAGGCCGTAGTAGCCTGGCTGCGCCAGGTGTCACCCTATTTTCACAAGCATCGCGCCCAGACCTTCGTGGTCTATTTTGGCGGCGAAGCGGTGGCCGATGCCGGCTTCACCAATCTCATTCGCGATCTGCTGATGCTGGCGGCGGTCGGCATTCGGCTGGTGGTGGTGTTTGGCGCGCGTCCACAGATCGAGCAGCGCCTCGCCGATCGTGGCATCACACCGCGCGTGGTGGGTGCGCTGCGGGTCAGCGACGCTCAGACCATGCATGAAGTACGCGAAGTGGTCGGCGCCATGCGCCTTGATATCGAAGCGGCGTTTTCCTTCGGCAGTCGCGGTGGCCCCTTGTCGGCCGCCAGTTGCCGCATCGCGAGTGGCAATTTCGTGCTGGCACGTCCGGCCGGCATTATCGATGGGGTCGATCTGCTGTTTACCGGGCTTGTGCGCAGCGTTGATCACAAGGCCATCGCCGCGCGTCTCGAGGAGGGTGAAATCGTGCTGCTTGCACCGCTTGGTTATTCGCCCACCGGCGAGCTGTTTAATCTGAAAGCCAAGGACTTGGCCGCCACTGTCGCCGCCGACATTGGCGCCGCCAAGCTCATTCTGCTCACGGACCGCGACGGCATTACCAACACGAATGGCGAACTCGTGCGGCAATTGACGGTGCATGAAGCGCAGCAGATGCGCGAAACCCAATGGGCCGAACTGTTCGACTTTGAACCGCTTGAGACCGGCATCGCCGCCTGTGAACTTGGCGTCGAGCGGGTGCACATACTCAGCCGCCTGGTCGACGGCGCGGTGCTGCGCGAGCTTTTCACCCGCGATGGCATAGGTACGATGCTAAGCAGCGCGCCTTTCGATCAGCTGCGCGAGGGCAGGGTGGAGGACGTCGGCGGCATTCTTGAACTGGTGCAGCCCCTTGAAGACCAGGGCCTGCTGGTCAAACGTTCTCGGGAAAAGCTCGAAAACGAAATCGATCATTTTGTGGTGATGGTGCGAGAGAACACGGTGGTCGCCTGCGGCGCGCTGTATCCCTATGTCGACCAGGGCATGGCGGAAATCGCCTGCATCGCCGTTCACCCCGATTATCGCGGCGGGCAATTCGGCGACATGCTGCTCGAGGCCCTCGAGCGCCGTGCGCGCCATGCCGGGCTGCGCTCGGTATTCGTGCTGACCACCCAGGCCACCCAGTGGTTCAACGAGCGCGGTTTCCGCGCCGGCGCCATCGACAGCCTGCCGATGGGCAAGCGCCAGCTGTATAACTTCCAGAGGAATTCGGCGGTATTGATCAAGCCGCTGTCGTAACAGCGCCCGCCGTTTTGTGGGTCAGACTTCAGTCTGACATTTGATGCGCACGCTCAGGGCTCGATTGAGAATTTGAATGTCAGACTGAAGTCTGACCCACAATGCCAAATTGCATTGCTGGCCGCGCTCAGTATTCGACCTTATCTTCCACCCCATGTCCGCGTTTCGGGATCAGCATGTTGCGATCGAACTCGCACACGATGGTGCCGTCGCTTTTCTTGCCCCAGGTGCGCACCGTCACAATGCCCGCGTTTGGGCGTGAGTTTGATTCACGCTTCGCCAATACTTCCGACTCCCCATACAGGGTGTCGCCGACAAACACCGGCGCCGGCAATTTGATTTCCTTCCAGCCGAGATTGGCGATTGCCTTCTGACTGACATCGCTGACGCTCATACCCACCACCAGCGATACGGTGAACGCACTGTTGACGAGAATCTTGCCGAACTCCGAGGCTTTTGCGTATTCGGCATCGAAGTGCAGGGGGTGGGTATTCATGGTCAACAAGGTGAACCAGGTGTTATCCACTTCACTTATGGTGCGCCCGGGACGGTGCTGGTAGATGTGTCCGACCTCGAAATCCTCGTAGTAGCGGCCAAAAGTTTCGCGAAAGGTATGCGGGCCGACCTGCTTGACGTTCTGCACCATGATCATCTCCGTGGCTGCGCCAGGGTGGAAAAAAAAACGGCGGCCGAGGGCCGCCGTCCGTTCAACAATGATGGGATTTTTCAGGTTGCCTGTTCGGTCTCTTGTTCGAACTCGACTGCAATGTCGTCGTCCTTGATGGTGATGATCACATGGCCTCCATTGGCGAGGCGCCCGAACAGGATGTCCTCGGCCAGCGACTTCTTGATCTTGTCCTGGATGAGACGCGCCATCGGGCGCGCTCCCATGATCGGATCGTAACCATGCTCAGCCAGCCACAGGCGCGCGGAGGCGTCGACTTCCATCGTGACCTTCTTGGCATCGAGCTGGGTTTCGAGCTCGACCAGGAATTTGTCCACCACATGCCCGATAGTGTCAGCAGCCAAGGCACTGAATTCGATGATGGCGTCGAGCCGGTTGCGGAATTCCGGGCTGAACATGCGTTTGATCTCACCCATTGCATCGGCGCTGTGGTCCTGGCGGGTAAACCCGACGGACGCACGGCTCATGCGCTCGGCACCGGCGTTGGTGGTCATGACGATGATGACATTGCGGAAATCCGCCTTGCGCCCGTTGGTGTCAGTCAGGGTGCCGTGGTCCATGACCTGCAGCATGATGTTGAACACATCGGGGTGGGCCTTTTCCATTTCGTCCAACAGCAACACCGCATGGGGTTGCTTGTTCACGGCTTCGGTCAACAGGCCGCCGGTATCAAAGCCGATGTAGCCGGGCGGCGCGCCGATCAGGCGCGATACCGTGTGCCGTTCCATATATTCGGACATGTCGAAGCGAATCAGTTCGATGCCCATGATGCGCGCGAGTTGGCGCGTGACTTCGGTTTTGCCGACGCCGGTCGGGCCCGCGAACAGGAACGAACCGATGGGTTTCTCGGTGTGGCCGAGCCCCGACCGCGACATCTTGATGGCCGCTGCCAGGCCTTCGATCGCGGCGTTCTGACCGAACACCACCATCTTGAGATCCCGTTCGAGATTCTTCAGTACACCGCGATCCGAAGTCGACACGGCTTTCGGGGGAATGCGCGCGATCTTCGCGACGATTTCCTCGATGTCGCTCACACCAATGGTCTTGCGACGTTTGGAGGCCGGTAACAGGCGCTGGCGAGCACCCGCTTCGTCGATGATATCGATGGCTTTGTCGGGCAGATGACGGTCGTTGATATAACGATGGGTCAACTCCACCGCCGAGCGCAGCGCCTGGTTGGTGTAGCGCACGTCGTGGTGGTCCTCAAAGCGCGACTTCAGGCCCTGCAGAATCTTCACCGCCTCGTCTTCGCTGGGCTCACCGACGTCTATCTTCTGGAAGCGGCGCGCGAGTGCGCGATCTTTTTCGAAGATGCCGCGGTATTCCTGATAGGTGGTCGAGCCAATACATTTCAGATCGCCCGAGGCGAGCATGGGCTTGATGAGATTGGAAGCGTCCATCACGCCGCCGGAAGCAGCACCCGCACCGATGATGGTGTGGATTTCGTCGATGAACAGCACCGCGCCTTCCTCGCGTTTGAGTTGCGCCAGTACGTTCTTCAAACGTTTTTCGAAGTCGCCGCGGTATTTGGTGCCGGCCAGCAGAGCGCCTAAGTCAAGCGAATAGATGGTCGAGTTCGCGATCACTTCCGGCACTTCGCCATCGACGATCATCTTGGCCAGACCTTCTGCAATGGCGGTCTTGCCGACGCCGGCTTCACCGACGAACAAGGGATTGTTCTTACGGCGGCGGCACAGGATCTGGATGGTACGTTCGACTTCTTCCTGACGCCCGATGAGCGGGTCTATCTTGCCGGCCACCGCCTGCTCGTTGAGGTTGGTGCAATAGGCCGTCAGCGCGTTATTGGTCGTTTCGCCCTGCTCGGTTTCTTCCTCCGGCGGCTGATTGACCTCTTCGTTGTTCTCTTCTTCGTTGACCTTGGAGATGCCGTGGGAAATGCAGTTCACCACATCAAGGCGCGCGATGTTCTGCTGATTGAGCAGATACACGGCGTGCGATTCACGCTCGCCGAAGATCGCGACCAGCACATTGGCGCCGTTCACTTCCTTCTTGCCCGAGGACTGCACATGAAACACTGCGCGCTGCAGAACGCGCTGGAAACCCAAGGTCGGTTGGGTATCGCGGTCTTCGTCTTCCGGCAACAGCGGCGAGGACTCACGAATGAATTCGAGCAGTTGCCGGCGCAGGGCATTCAGATCCCCGCCGCAGGCGCGCAGGACCTTGGCTGCGGTCGGGTTGTCCAGCAGTGCCAGCAGCAGATGCTCGACGGTCATGAATTCGTGGCGCTGCTCGCGGGCCTCCTTGAAGGCCATGTTGAGCGTGACTTCGAGTTCTTTGCTAAGCACGGCGGCGTCCTCTATTGGCAGGTCACGAGTCGAGTTCGAGCGTACACAATAACGGATGCTCGTTATCGCGCGCGTAGGTATTGACTTGCGCCACCTTGGTTTCGGCTATCTCGTGGGTGAATATACCGCACACACCTTTCCCTTGTGTATGCACTTCCAACATGACCCGTGTCGCGGTCGGTCGGTTCAACTGGAAGAATTTCTCCAATACATGCACCACGAATTCCATGGGCGTGTAGTCGTCATTCAACATCACCACCCGGTAGAGCGGTGGTTTTTTGAGTTTAGGCTGCGCTTCCTGAAGCGCGACGCCGGATTCACGGTGGTGTGCGGGCTGATTGGACATGGCTCATCGTCATACACTGGCAGGCCCGCCACTGGCGTGTCGGACCTGTGGTGAATTTATACGTTCCGGGTGACCCGCGTAAATGGCCACGGCCCGGGCAGAGGTACTGAATAACCGCAGTTTTGTGCGGTTGATGGCTCGCGGCGCGAGGCGAGCGCGGCGGGGCGCGGGGTACCCGTGCGACCTCGCCACCTTGGCCGAGAGTGCGGCTGATTGTCAATTTTGATCGGGGCCGATTGACACTTGGTGCAGTGCAACGTACTTTGCGGACCGCTCTGCGCGGCGCCATGCGCCGCGTCAGCTTCAGGCCGGCAGCGGCCTGAGATTCAGATCATCGCGACCGCCCACGTCGCGGCGCGCAGAAGTCGACGTTTTCCAGCGCAATTCCTTGCCGGTACAGGCGGGGGGGATTACCATCCGCGCCCTCAGGCGCCAGCCCCCCTTGCGACTACTGCTGAGCGGCGCGCCGACCGGACACCGAGCTTCGTCCCAGCGTGACGTGTGAGGCTCACGATTCTTATCTATCTAGAGACATTGGCAGGAGTACACGAGCATGTCGTCATTCGAGGATCAAGCGAAGCAGCTCAAGCAGGATTGGGCCACCAACCCGCGTTGGAAGGGCATCACCCGCCCCTACTCAGCGGAAGACGTGGTACGCCTGCGTGGCAGCGTTCAGATCGAGCACACCCTGGCCCGTCGCGGTGCCGAGAAGCTGTGGGATCTGGTCAACACCGAAGACTTCGTGCCCTGCCTCGGCGCCCTGACCGGCGGCCAGGCTGTCCAGCAGGTCAAGGCCGGTATCAAGGCCATCTACCTGTCTGGCTGGCAGGTCGCAGCCGATGGCAACACCTCCGAAACCATGTACCCCGACCAGTCGCTGTACGCCGTTGACTCCGTGCCGACCATGGTTCGCCGCATCAACAATGCTTTCAAGCGTGCTGACGAAATCCAGTGGCAGAAGGGCGGTGGCAAGACCGACTACTTCATTCCAATCGTGGCCGACGCCGAAGCAGGCTTCGGTGGCGTGCTGAACGCCTTCGAACTCATGAAGAACATGATCGAAGCAGGCGCAGCCGGTGTGCATTTCGAGGACCAGCTCGCGTCCGTCAAGAAGTGCGGCCACATGGGTGGCAAAGTGCTGGTGCCGACTCAGGAAGCTGTGCAGAAACTGGTCGCCGCGCGTCTCGCGGCTGACGTGCAGGGTGTGCCGACCGTGGTGCTGGCTCGTACCGACGCCAATGCCGCCAACCTGCTGACCACCGACATCGACGAGAACGACCATGCGTTCATCACCGGTGAGCGTACCGCGGAAGGTTTTTACGTGACTCGCGCTGGTATCGACCAGGCTATCTCGCGCGGTCTGGCCTATGCGCCCTACGCGGATCTCCTGTGGTGTGAAACTGCGGTGCCGGACATGGACGAGGCCAAGCGCTTCGCTGAAGCGATCAAGAAGCAGTTCCCTGACCAGTTGCTGGCCTACAACTGCTCACCGTCGTTCAACTGGAAGAAGAACCTCGATGATGCCTCCATTGCCAAGTTCCAGCGCGAGCTGGGTGCGATGGGTTACAAGTACCAGTTCATCACTTTGGCCGGTATCCACAACATGTGGTACAACATGTTCGACTTGGCCGAGAACTACGTGAAGCAGGGCATGACCGCTTACGTGGAAATGGTGCAGGAAAAGGAATTTGCCGCTTCCAAGCGCGGTTACACCTTCGCCAGCCACCAGCAGGAAGTGGGTGCGGGTTACTTCG
This sequence comes from Klebsiella pneumoniae, assembly GCA_945873015.1. GTDB lineage: Bacteria > Pseudomonadota > Gammaproteobacteria > JADJYF01. Next base: position 3,316 of record CAMCBY010000003.1, on the reverse strand, counting down.
ACGACGTCACCACCGTGATCCAGGGCGGCAAGTCCTCGGTCACCGCGCTGACCGGTTCGACCGAAGAAGAGCAGTTCGACAAGTCCGCGCACGGCTGATCGAATCGCCCTTTGAGATAGCACAACGCCGGCCTCGTGCCGGCGTTGTCGCGTCTGGTGCGCGCTTTTTGTGTGGTACCCCTCAGGTCGTCAGCAGACCGGCCAGAATGCCCTGGTAAACCTGCGCGAGGGCATCCAGCTCCGCGACCTCTACCCATTCGTCAATCTTGTGAATACTGGCGTTGTTCGGGCCGAGTTCCACCACTTCTACGCCGAGTGGGGCGATGAAGCGCCCGTCCGACGTGCCGCCGCCGGTAGACAGTTCCGGCACAACGTCGAGCCGGGTTTTTAAAACTTGTTGTACGACTTCAACCAGACGCCCGCCGGCGGTCAGGAATGGCGCGCCGGACAAATGCCAGGCGAGTTCATAGCCCAAGCCATGGCGGTCAAGGGTCTCGTGCACCGCCGCACGTAAGCCGTTTTCGGTCTGTTCGGTGCAGTAGCGGAAGTTGAACCACACCTCAAGGCTGCCGGGAATGACATTCTCGGCACCGGTGCCGGCATTGATATTGGAGATCTGAAACGAGGTCGGCGGGTAGAAGGCATTGCCTTCGTCCCAGCGCCGCGCTGCGAGTTCACCCAGCGCGGCGAGTGCGCGATGCACCGGGTTGTCCGCGCGTTCGGGATAGGCCACATGGCCTTGCACGCCCCGCACCTGCAGGCGCCCGTTGAGCGAGCCGCGACGGCCGACCCGCACCGTGTCGCCGAGGCGCAGATGGCTGCTCGGCTCACCGACGATACACCAGTCGACCTTGATGGCCTGCTCGCGCAGGTACTGGACAATGCGCAGAGTGCCATCGGTGGCCGGCCCTTCTTCATCCGAAGTGAACATGACCGCGATGCGTCCCGCGTGGTCGGGATGTTCGGCAACGAAACGTTCGACCGCCACCACCATCGCCGCCAGACTGCCCTTCATGTCAGCCGCGCCGCGGCCCCACAACTTGCCATCGACCACCTGCGGTTCAAACGGCGGGCGGGTCCATGCGTCGAGCGGACCGGGCGGGACCACATCGGTGTGGCCGGCAAAGGCCAAACACGGGCCATCGGCACCGCGCACTGCCCATAAATTATCGACGCCATTCGCGGGCAGACGCAGGCAGTCGAACCCGAGCGGCCGCAAGCGGGCTTCGATGATGTCCAGGCAACCAGCGTCAGCCGGGGTGACCGACGGGCAGGCAATCAGCGCGCGGGTCAATTCGAGGGTCGGATTCATTGTTCTATTCGTGTGACCAAGCGAGTTCGGCGGCCTTCAGCCGTTTGCTGGCGAGCTTGCAATAATCGGCGTCGATCTCGGCGCCGATGAATTGACGGCCGTGCGCGAGGGCGGCGACGCCGGTGGAGGCCGAGCCGGCAAACGGATCGAGCACCACATCACCCGGCAGCGTGCTGGCCAACAGGCAGCGTTCGACCAAGGCCAGCGGTTTTTGCGTCGGATGTTTGCCGTGACTCTTTTCACCACTACCGGGGGCGGTGAAGCGCCACACGTTTTTCATCTGGCGGCCGTCGTTTGCGCTTTTCATGTCCGCGTAGTTGAAGGTGTAACGGTCATTCGAACCCTTGGCCGCCTTGCTCGCCCACAGGATCATCTCGGTCGCGTGGGTGAAACAGCGACAACCGAGATTGGGCGGCGGATTGGGCTTTTCCCACACGATATCGTTGAGCAGGCGGTAGCCGAGCTCCATCAAGGCCATACCCACCGACAGATAGACGTGATGGGTGCCACTGACCCAGATGGTGCCGCTCGGCTTCAAGACCCGCCGGCATTCGGCGAGCCAGGCGCGATTGAAGGCATGGTCCGCCGCTACACCCTGACTCTGATCCCACGCGCCCTTGTGCACGGCCACCCGTTTACCGGCGTGGCAGGTGGTGCCACCGTTCGACAGAAAGTAGGGTGGGTCGGTCCAGATGCAGTCGACCGATTCGGCCGGCAGGCTGGTGAGTAAATCAAGATGGTCGCCGCGCAGCAGGCGCGACGCGCCGTCGCGGCCACGCCAGACCTCACGCAGGGCACGCGGGTCAGGCTTGATCGGGGGCGCGGGCGTCGATGCTGAGGGCATGAATGTCGCTGCTCATCAAGGCATCGACGGCTGCATAGACCATGCGATGCCGCTTCAAGGGCGCGATACCGGCAAAGCAGGGCGCGACGATGGTCACGCGGAAATGGCCTTTGCCCGTCAGTGCGCCGGCATGGCCGGCATGGGCCTGGCTGTCATCGATGACTGCGAGTTCGCTTGGAGCGAGCGCCGCCTCAAGGGCGGCACGAATGCGCGCGACACGCGTGGCTGGCGCGTCCGTCACGGCACATCTCCACGGCAATGCCGCGCAGGAAACATAGTGGCTTCGGGTTCGATGGCTGTTAGACTCGCACTGCTCGTGGTGCCGGCTCAGTGTGCCTCATCGACGTGCACAAGACCAGAAGTCCAAGCGCAATAGTGCCGGTCTCGCAGCGCTCGCGCGTCGCCGGCCCACGCCGCGCACTCAACTCACCGAACACCCATGAAATCGCTGCATATCCGCGTTCATCCCACGCATCCTCAAGCGCGTTTGATCAGCCAGGCCGCCGACATCATTGCCGGTGGCGGCGTGGTCATCGCACCGACCGATGCTTGTTATTCGCTGCTCTGCGCTGCGGGTGAGAAGGCGCCGGAAGACCGCCTGCGGGCGATTCGGCGTCTGGCGCGCGACCATCATCTGACATTGTTATGCCGCGACGCGGCCGAAGTCGCGACCTACGCCAAGGTCAGCAACGATGCATTTCGCCTCATGAAGACCCTCAGCCCCGGGCCCTACACCTACATCCTGCCCGCCACACGCGAGACGCCGCGGCGTCTGCAGGACGAAAAGCGGCGTACGGTAGGTCTGCGTATCGTCGATCATCCGTTCATTCAAGCGTTGCTGGCAAACAGCTCGCCGTTGCTCGCTTCGACCGTCATCGATGACGACGCCGGTCTGCCATTTGCCGACCCCGAGGAAATTGTCGAGGTACTCGGTCATGCCGTCGATGCGGTGTTCGACGCGGGCGCGGTCGGCATCGAGACGACCACCATCATCGACCTCACCGGACCGGCACCTGTATTGGTCCGCCAAGGTCTCGGCGATGTGTCGCATGTGGCTGAATTGCAGTAGGGCGCGGCAGGTTTGAACTGCCTGGATCTGGCCGTTCGAGGCTGGAATAATAACGTCGCAGCCACCATGAGCATCGAGCCCATTCATCTCGC
>CAMCBY010000002.1 GCA_945873015.1 Klebsiella pneumoniae | reverse complement strand
ATCGAAGTTCCGTCCTTCAACCTTGCGCTGCGCGTTTTCGATCGCCTTGCTCACCCACGGGTGCTCGATCGCCTCACCCTCCTGCATGCCGAGTTTCTGCATGAGACCGCTGACACGCTCAGAGGCGAAGATGCGCATGAGGTTGTCTTCGAGCGAGAGGTAAAAGCGGCTGGAACCCGGGTCACCCTGGCGACCGGAGCGGCCGCGCAACTGATTGTCGATACGACGCGATTCATGCCTTTCGGTGCCGACGATATGCAGGCCGCCGGCGGCCAGCACCTCGGCCTGACGTGCTTCCCAGGCGGCGCGTGCAGCGGCGACCTGGTCCGCATCTTCGGTGCCAAGTTCGGCCAGTTCCGCACCGAGGTTGCCACCCAATACGATATCGGTACCACGACCAGCCATGTTGGTCGCCACCGTCACACTGCCGGGCCGGCCGGCTTGCGCCACGATCTGTGCTTCTTTCTCGTGGAACTTGGCGTTCAGTACTTCGTGTTTGATGTTCTGCTTGCGCAGCAGACCCGACAGATATTCCGAGGTCTCAATCGACGTCGTGCCGACCAGCACCGGCTGGCCGCGCTGCGCGCAGTCTTTGATGTCATCGATGATGGCGTCGAATTTTTCTTTGGCGGTGAGAAACACCAGATCGCCGCGGTCGTCGCGCACCATCGGTCTGTGGGTCGGAATGACCACCACTTCCAGGCCGTAGATCTCCTGGAATTCATAGGCTTCGGTATCGGCGGTGCCGGTCATTCCCGAGAGTTTGTTGTAAAGCCGGAAGTAGTTCTGATAGGTGATCGAGGCGAGCGTCTGATTCTCTTGTTGAATAGCCACGCCTTCTTTCGCTTCGACGGCCTGATGCAGACCTTCCGACCAGCGCCGGCCCGGCATGGTGCGGCCGGTGAATTCGTCGACGATGACTATCTCGCCGTCTTTCACCACATAGTCGACGTCTTTCTGGAACAACGCGTGAGCGCGGATCGCGGCGTAAACATGGTGCATGAGCGAGATGTTGGTGGCGCTGTAGAGGCTGTCGCCTTCCGCCAGCATGTCGGCCTCGACCAGCAGATGTTCAATCTTCTCGTGGCCCGCTTCGCTGAGATAGACCTGACGCGCCTTCTCATCGACGGAAAAGTCGCCGGGTTGTTCCGGTGCATCCTTTTCTTCGGTGTATACCTGACGCTCGAGCAGCGGAATGAGTTTGTTGATGCGCGCATAGGTGTCACTGCGGTCATCCGCCGGACCTGAGATGATCAGAGGCGTGCGCGCTTCGTCGATGAGAATCGAGTCCACTTCGTCGACCACCGCGAACGCGTGGTCGCGCTGCACCCGCTGACTCGGGTGGAAGGCCATGTTGTCGCGCAGATAATCGAAGCCGAGTTCGTTATTGGTCGCGTAGGTGATGGCGCAACTGTAGGAGCGCTGACGGTCCTGACTGGACATACCCGTCAGAATCACACCAACCGACATATCGAGCGCGTTATACAGCCGGCCCATCCATTCAGCGTCGCGCCGCGCCAGGTAATCGTTGACCGTCACCACATGCACCGCGCCGCCGGACAGGGCATTGAGGTAGGCCGGCAAGGTGGCGACCAGGGTTTTACCCTCACCGGTCCGCATTTCGGCAATCTTGCCTTGATGCAGCACCATGCCGCCGATCATCTGTTCGTCGAAATGCCGCATGCCGAGCACACGCTTGCCGGTCTCACGCACTACCGCAAAAGCTTCCGGCAGCAACTGGTCGAGGGTTTCGCCGGCCGTGTAGCGGTCGCGGAACTCGCTTGTTTTGGCGCGCAAAGCCTCGTCACTCAAGGCAGCGATGCCACTCTCCAGCTGATTGATGGCGTGGACAGTCTTGTGCATCTTCTTCAGCAGGCGGTCGTTACGACTGCCGAACACTGACTGGAGAATGCGGGCGGGTAGGGACTTTGAGGTTGCGGCCATTGGAATGCGCTGGATTTGAATATGGCGGCGACCGACAGGCCACCTTAGGGCGGCGGCGGTCGCGGCGGCAGCATTGTAGCAAAGGGAAGTGAAGATCCCGCGTGCGCGACGCGCCTATTCAGGCGCCGGCGCCGCTGCGCTCAACGTCGCAGCACTGTGCCGGCCTGAACACGCAGGCGCGAAGGGTCTCCGACAAACTTCAGTGGGTCGACCCGGTCGCCGTTGTGCACAACTTCAAAGTGGACATGCGGGCCGGTGGAACGGCCAGTGGAACCAAGCAGTGCCACCGCCTGGTTCTTCTTGACCGTTTCACCCACAGCCACCAGATTGGCGCGGTTATGGGCATAACGGGTGATGTAGCCATTGCCATGGCTGATCTCGACCAGATTGCCATAACCCCAGCGCTTACCCGACCAGGTCACGACCCCGGCTGCCACGGTACGCACCTGCTCACCCGGCTTGCCCGCAAAATCGAGACCGTCATGAAATTCGCGGCCGCCGGTCACCGGGTCGGTCCGATAGCCGAAACCGGACGAAATCCAGCCATCGCTCAAGGGTTGCCCGGCGGGTTTCATGTCATCGTGCAATTGTTTGTTCTGCATCAAAGCCTCAATTGCGCCCAGTCGGTCATCGCGCAACTGCACTTCGGCTTTGATGGAATCGAGGTTGGCGAGCAGATCCGTCCACTGCGGCGCCTGGATATTGGCACCCTGAGGCCCGCCGATGGCCGGTTCGTGACCAAAATCGAACTCCGCCGCATCGATGCGGGCAGACTTGGCGACCCGCTCGGCGACCGCGTCCAAGCGCGTCAATTGTGACTGCATGCGACCAATTGCACCGGACAGCGCGCTGAGATCCGCATTCATATCTTCGTTCAGGGTGTTGAGGAACTGGCGTTGGTTGATGATCTCGCGCTGCCAGATCTGCTCCGAGCGCTCGGGGTTGTTGAGGATCTCCTCGACCATGGCATTGCCGCCACGGGAGTATCCCCAGAACGCGAGACTGGAAGAACCGCCGACCAGCACCAGCGCAGTCAACGCCAGCACCTGCCAACCGATACGAAACCTCGCGGTTGTGCCCCGCGATTTTGATAGGATGATTATTTCCATGACACTAGTTGGGCAACGGCTATGCCAGCCATAAATTCAGGCCAGCCGCTGTGAGCACCCCCCTGTCTGTTTTAGACATTGTCTCCAGATTTTCGCAGCTAAAGCAATTGACCGAGCGGGCCAATCGCCTGCGAGACCTGAATCAGTCGTTGATGTCTTGCGTGCCGCCGTCTCTGGTGCAGCACGTTCGTTTGGCCACCGTCCGCGACGGCTGCCTGGTTTTGCAGGCCGAAGGGTCGGCCTGGGCGGCGCAGTTACGCTTCAAGACCCCGGAAATTCTGGAAAAATTGCAGGCCCATCCGGAGTTTGGCGAGGTGCGCAGCGTGCGCGTGCGGAATGTCGTTGAACCGCGCCCCCGGGCAGTCGTGCCGGAGCGCCGGCACATGTCCCGTGCCGCGGCCGCCTCCCTGCAACAGGAGGCGCAATGCACCACGGACACCAAGCTCCGCGCGGCGCTCGAGCGCCTGGCGCGGCATGGTGCAGATAAAAGCTAGGTTGTCCTCAGTGCGCCGGGATCGGCTGCATGAATGAAAACGGCGCGCTTTCTTCGCCATCAAAGGTCACCAGTTCAAAGGCGTCCTTGGTCGCGAGAATCTTGCGCAGCAGGCGATTGTTCAGCTCATGACCTGACTTATAGCCGTGGAAGGCACCAATCAGGCTGTGGCCCAGAAGATAGAGGTCACCGATGGCGTCCAGAATCTTGTGTTTGACGAACTCGTCCTCGTAACGCAGCCCGTCTTCGTTCAAGACCCGATAATCGTCCACCACCACCGCATTGTCGAGGCTGCCACCTAACGCAAGGTTCTGTTCACGCAGGATTTCGACATCCTTCATGAAACCGAAAGTCCGCGCGCGCGCCACTTCCTTGACGAAGCTGGTGGTCGAGAAATCGATCTCGGCGTGTTTGCTGCGCTGATGGAAGAAGGGGTGATCAAATTCGATTGCGAAGGACACTTTGAAGCCTTCGAACGGCTCGAAGCGTGCCCACTTGTCGCCATCGCGCACCGATATCTGGCGCTTGATGCGCATGTATTTCTTGGGCTGGTTCTGCTCTTCAACACCAGCCGACTGAATCAGGAATACAAACGGACCCGCGCTGCCGTCCATGATCGGCACTTCCGAGGCGCTGAGATCGACATAGGCATTGTCGATGCCCAGACCCGCAAAGGCGGACAACAGATGCTCGACCGTCGAAATGCGGACATTGTCCTTGACCAGACTGGTCGAAAGACTGGTATCGCCCACGTTCTCGGCGCGCGCCACGATTTCCACCGGTGGCTTCAGATCATCGCGCCGAAACACGATACCGGTGTCTGCCGGCGCTGGGCGTAAGGTCAAAAATACCTTGCGCCCTGTGTGCAGGCCGACACCCGTCGCCCGGATCACGTTCTTCAGGGTGCGTTGTTTAATCATGTTCTCCGCTTCTCCTGAGAGAAGGTCCGCTTATGGGTCAGGAATATACCACACCTCCGTATAGGCTTGATAACCCTGTCCTTATTGCACGAATCGACCGTCCTTGCTGTCCTTGTATCCTGCACCCGTTCGACGCCGAAAGACTCAGTCAGCCTGGCGACGCAGAAACGCCGGAATGTCGAGGTAATCAGTATTGCCATCGCTGAGGTCAGGTAATACCCGCTCTTCGCGGTTGCGAATCACGGTCGGCCTGTCCATGCGACGAAAATCGATATCGTCCTCGCTGCGACGCGCCGAAGGTGCGTTGCTCCCCACCGGTGTCGGGCCGGCAGACGCAATTGCGGCCGTCTGCTGTACCACCGGGGTCGGCTCTTCCTTCTGGCGGGTTTCGCAGCTGATACCGGTCGCCACCACCGTGACACGGATTTCATCTTCCATGTTCGGGTCGATGACGGTGCCGACCACCACGGTCGCATTGTCCGAGGCAAATGCCTTGACGGTGTTGCCGACTTCCTCGAACTCGCCCATTTTGAGATCGAGTCCGGAAGTCACGTTGACCAGGATGCCCTTGGCACCGGACAGATTGATATCTTCCAGCAGCGGGCTCGAGATCGCAGCTTCAGCGGCGATGCGTGCACGGTCCTGACCGCGAGCGCTGCCGGAACCCATCATCGCCATACCCATCTCAGACATCACGGTGCGAACGTCGGCAAAGTCGACGTTGATGAGGCCGGGACAGGTAATCAGCTCGGCAATACCCTGCACCGCGCCAAGCAACACGTCGTTGGCGGCCTTGAACGCATCGAGCAGGCTGATGTCACGGCCGAGCACCGACAACAGCTTTTCGTTGGGGATGGTAATCAGCGAATCGACGTACTGCGCGAGATCTTTAATGCCCTGGTCGGCAATCGCCGCGCGCTTCTTGCCTTCGAACGGGAACGGACGGGTCACGACCGCGACGGTCAGAATGCCCATCTCCTTCGCGATCTGCGCCACCACCGGTGCCGCACCGGTACCGGTGCCACCGCCCATGCCGGCGGTGATGAAAATCATGTCGGAACCTTCGAGCACATCACCGATGCGGTCGCGGTCGTCCATCGCCGCGCGTTTGCCGATTTCCGGATTGGCGCCTGCACCCAGCCCCTTGGTGATATCCGCGCCGAGTTGCAAGGTGGTTTTCACCGGCGAGTTCTTCAACACCTGCGCGTCGGTATTCGCGCAGATGAATTCAACACCGTCGATGTCGGCACTCAGCATGTGCTGCACCGCGTTGCCACCGCCACCGCCGACGCCGATCACCTTGATGACCGCGCGTTGGCTGTAAGAGTCCATGAGTTCGAACATCTTCTTCCCTCCGTCTACTATCCATCCCGCCTGGGGATGAGTGACTGTTATCTGTTTCGTTTCAACCAGCGTTTGTATGCAGCGTCGTGCGGCCTCGCGGCCGGCGGCGATGAGCCTTAAAAATTTCCATGAAACCAAGCCTTCATGCGGTCCCAGAGTCCTGCCGTGCTCTCGAAACGCGCGGGTTGGGTGTAGGTGCCGCCACCGGCCTGATTGCCGAACAGCAGCAGGCCGACGCCCGTGGCATAAATCGGATTGCGCACCACATCGACCAGCCCCGCCACGTATTGCGGCGTGCCGAGTCTGACCGGCATGTGGAACACTTCCTCGGCGAGTTCAATCACGCCTTCCATCTTTGATCCGCCACCGGTCAGCACTACGCCGGCAGCCATCATTTCTTCAAAGCCACTGCGTTTGAGTTCAGCCGCGACCAGGCTGAACAGCTCTTCGTAACGGGGCTCGACCACTTCCGCCAGGGTCTGTCGTACCAGGCGCCGCGGCGGCCGATCGCCCACGCTCGGCACCTCGATGGTTTCATCGGGATTGGCGAGCTGGGTCAGCGCACAGGCGTAACGAATCTTGATGTCCTCGGCGTGATGGGTGGGCGTGCGCAACGCCACTGCGATGTCGTTGGTGACCTGATCGCCGGCAATTGGAATCACCGCCGAATGGTGAATGGCGCCATGCACGAACACCGCGATGTCCGTAGTGCCGCCGCCGATGTCACACAGGCACACTCCGAGATCTTTTTCGTCCTCGGTCAACACCGCATAGGACGACGCCAGTTGCTGCAGAATGATGTCGTCGACTTCCAATCCGCAGCGCCGCACACACTTGACGATATTCTGCGCCGCCGACACCGCGCCGGTCACCATGTGCACACGCGATTCGAGGCGCACACCGGACATGCCTATCGGTTCGCGTATGCCTTCCTGACCGTCGATGATGAACTCCTGCGGCAGGATATGCAGGATTTTCTGATCAGCCGGGATCGCTACCGCACGCGCCGCATCGATCACACGCTCGACGTCGTTATGTGTGACTTCGCTGTCACGGATGGCAACGATGCCGTGGGAATTCAAACTGCGGATATGTCCACCAGCGATACCGGCATAGACCGAGTGAATCTCACAGCCCGCCATGAGCTCCGCTTCTTCGATGGCGCGCTGGATGGACTGCACCGTCGACTCGATATTTACCACCACGCCTTTTTTCAGGCCGCGTGACGGATGGGAACCGAGTCCCACCACTTCGATGGAACCGTCAGCCGAGATCTCACCGACGATCGCCACCACCTTGGAGGTGCCGATGTCGAGGCCGACCAGCAGCTTCTTGTCCGACTTTTTCACCATCATGTTTTGCTCCCGCGCCATGGCGCAGTGCCGACTTCAGTCCGCAACCCCTTCATTTCAACCATTCCTTCTCGCTGATCCGCGCTCGCCCACCGCAAATCCGTTGGTGTAACGCATGTCGACATGCCCGATACGTTCCCAGGCCGCATTCAAACCCTTGGTATATCCCCACTTGAAGCGTGCCAGGCGTTCTTCCAGTGAGCGCCGGCCAAGCAGAATCTCGCGGCCGCCTTCGGTGGTGATGGTCCACGCGCGCCGATCCGACAGGCTCAAGGCCACTGCTTTCAAACCTATCGTGGCAAGCTCGTCGCGGATGTAAGCAAACCGCTCCAGCACTTCCTGCTCGGAGCCGAGCGGTCCGTTGAGTTGCACAAGATCGCGCGGCAAGTCTTCCGCTGCCGGCACGAAGATGTCGGCGCGCTCATTCAACAGGCCGTAATCGCCCCAGCGCGCGACGGGAATCTGTTCGACTATCGTCACATGCAGGCCATCGGGCCACATGCGCGAGACATTGGCGTCGCGGATCCAGGCTTCATCCTGCAGCAGGCGACGGATGTCGGTGACATCGACGCCGAAGAATCCGGCGTGAACGGCACCGACCACCGCGCGCTGTACATGCTCGGTAGTCAAATGTTTGAACTCGCCTTCGACCATCACGCGCCGGATCGGCAAGGCCGCCGGATCGGAGAGTTCGCGCGCGAGCCACACCATGCCGATCACGGTCGCGACCACCATCACCAGGAAAATCATGGTGGTCGGTGACACCGGCGGCGGCACGGGTTCGGTGACTTTGGGTACGGCGTGGCTCATGCGCTGGTCTCGCGTGCGCGGCTCGATTGCAGGATAGCCACCACCAATTGTTCAAAGGTCCAGCCATCCTCGCGCGCCGCCATCGGCACCAGGGAATGATCCGTCATGCCGGGCACGGTATTCAGTTCGATCAGCCACATGCGGCCTTGCGCGTCACGCATAAAATCGACGCGTCCCCAACCGCTGCCGTCGAGGGCCTCAAAGGCACGCAGGCCAAGCGCTGCGGCTGCCGTCTCCTCTGCCGCCGTCAGACCGCACGGGCAGATATAGGAAGTGGTATCGACCAGATACTTGGCCGCGTAGTCATAGAACTCGTGCGGCGTTTCGAGGCGAATCATCGGCAAGGTCTGGCCGGCCACGATCGACAATGTGTATTCACCACCGCCAGTAATGCAGCGCTCCGCAATCACCAGGTCGTCGAATTCACGCGCGACTGCGACTGCCGCGCCGAAGTCGTCGGCAAGCATGACCTTCGATACACCAAGACTCGAACCCTCGCGGCCCGGCTTGACGATCAGCGGCAGGCCGAGTTCGGCGACGACACTCTGCACGTCGGTGTTGTCATCGATGAGTCGAAACGGCGGCGTCGGCAGCCCGGCACCCAGCCACGCGAGTTTGCTGCGATATTTGTCCATCGCAATCGCGCAGCCCGCGACCCCAGTGCCGGTATAGGGTGCGCCAAGCAGATCGAGCGCGGCCTGCACCTGGCCGTCTTCGCCGCCACGTCCGTGCAGCGCGATGAAGTAGCGGTCATAACCCGCGAAGCCGAGCAAGGATTCAAGCGTGCCCGCCCAGTCGAGCGCGGTCGCGTCGATGCCGGAATTACACAGTGCGGCGGTGACTGCGGTACCGCTCTTCAAGGACACCTCGCGTTCGCCCGAGCGGCCACCCATCAATACGCCCACGCGACCGGCGTCGCGCACCATCTGCTCAAACTGCTGACGGTCCGGCGCACTCATGACAGCGCCTCCAGCGTTTCGCCGACGATTTGCACTTCGGTCTCGAGTTCAACACCGGTGCGCGCAAGTACGGTGTCCTGCACATGGCGAATCAGCTGTTCAACCTCAACCGACAGTGCGCCGGCGTCGTTGACGATAAAATTGGCGTGTACGGTCGAAACCTCACAGCCACCAATGCGATAACCCTTCAGACCACAGGCTTCAATCAGGCGGCCGGCGTAATCGCCGGGCGGATTCTTGAACACCGAACCACACGAGGCTTTGCCGGTCGGCTGAGTGGCACTGCGTTTTGCGAGCACCTCACGAATACGCTCATTGCCCTCGCCCTGCGCGTCACTCGGCACATGCAGCAGCGCGGCGATGAACCAACCGGGTTGGGGCTGCTGCACACGACGATAACTGGCGACAAACTCGTCGCGCGCGATACGTGTGACCTGACCGCGACGGTCAACCAGTTCCGCCCATTGCACGAACTGCCAGATCTCACCGCCCAGCGCTCCGGCGTTCATGCGCAATGCGCCGCCGAGTGTGCCGGGTATGCCGGCCAGAAATTCGAGACCGCCACGGTCCTGTGCCGCCGCCGCACGTGCGATACGTGCGCAGGGCACGCCGGCCTCGACATATAAATGTTCAGGATCGAACCACTGATTGCCGGCGAGATTGGCGGTCGAAATCACCGTGCCGCGCAGCCCGCCATCACGGATCAGAAGATTGCTGCCGAGCCCCAGCCAGAACAATGGATCGATGCCATTGCCGGCAAGAAATGCCAGCAGATCGGTGCGATCAGCCGGTTCGAAATAATGCTCGGCCGGCCCACCACAACGCCAACTGCAATGGCGCGCCAAGGGCTCGCCGCGACGATAGACACCGCGCCAGGGTGCGCGGCTCATGTCGAGCTGGGCGTTCAAGTCCGACACCTTGGGCGTTCCTCGGTGTTCATGACACCAATGCCTCGGCGATGGCGCCGATGTTGCCGGCGCCGAGCAATGCAACGACATCACCATCATGAACGATGTCGGCGAGCACGTCCTTGACCGCGCCGAGTTCCGCGACGAACACCGGGTCGATGTGGCCACGGGTGCGGATTGCGCGTGCCAGCGCGCGACCATCGGCGCCGGCAATCGGCGTTTCACCGGCGGCATAGACTTCAAGCAAGACCAGCACATCGGTGCGCGACAAGACGGCGGCAAAATCGTCGAACAGATCACGCGTGCGGGTATAGCGATGGGGCTGGAACACCACCACCAGACGCCGCTCGGGAAAGGTGCGACGGATAGTCTTCAACACCGCTTCCAGTTCCTTGGGGTGATGACCATAGTCATCGATGACGGTGACCCGCTTGGCACCGATATCGATGCCGTGATGAATCTGACAACGGCGCGCAATACCCTGGAAGCCCGACAGCGCACGTCTTGCGGCGTCGAGATCAACACCCAGTTCGCGCGCCACGGCTATCGAAGCCAGCGCGTTCTGCACGTTGTGTTCACCGGGCAGGTTCAGCACAAACTCCGCCTCCGGCTGGGTTGTCTCGCCCTTCAAGGCCACACGGAAATGTTCGCGGCCCTCGACATGACGCAGGTCATACCCGCGCACATCGGCGTCTTCATGCACGCCATAGGTAATGACACGCGCGCGAATCTCGGGGATGAGTGATGCTGCCTGCGCATCGTCGAGGCATACGCAAGCCACGCCATAGAACGGCAGACGCCGGAAGAACTCGACAAAGGTCGCCTTCAGTACCGCAAAATCGCCGTGATAGGTCGCCATGTGATCGGCATCGACATTGGTCAGCACTGCCACCAGTGGATGCAGCAACAGGAACGATGCATCACTCTCATCGGCCTCGGCGACCAGGTAACGGCCGGCGCCCAGCCGCGCGTTGGCGTTGATGCTCTTGACCAGACCGCCGACCACAAACGTCGGATCGAGACCCGCTTCGGCCAACACCGTTGCCACCAGCGAAGTGGTGGTGGTTTTGCCGTGGGTACCGGCGATGCAGATACCGCGGCGGAAGCGCATGAGCTCAGCCAGCATCTCGGCGCGCGGCACCACCGGAATGCGCTGCGCGCGGGCGGCGACCAGTTCAACGTTGTCCTCGGCAATCGCGCTCGAATAGACCACCACGTCGGCGCCATCGACATTGCCGGCAACATGGGAACCCAATACCGACACACCGGCGGCGCGTAGTCTGTCGGTGACCCGCGAGCTGCTCTGGTCCGAACCCGAGACCTTGTAGCCGAGATTGGACAATACTTCGGCGATGCCGCTCATGCCTGAGCCACCAACACCGATAAAATGAATACGCTCGACGCGATGCATGAGCGTGCCGTGAGGGTCATGCATCGATGAACTCCAGACATTGTGCCGCGACCTCGGCAGTCGCGTGGGGACGAGCCTGTGCCCGCGCGCGCTCCGCCATCGCTCCACGTATGGTGGCGTCGTTGAGCAAGCGCCCAATCTCGAACGCCAGACTTTCCACACTGAGCCCCGCTTCCGGCATCAACAACGCCGCCTCGACGTTGGCCAGATAACGCGCATTGGCGGTCTGGTGGTCGTCGACCGCATAGGGATAAGGGATGAGGATGGAGGCCACGCCGCAGGCGGCAATTTCGGCGATGCTGCTGGCGCCAGCGCGCGCGATGACCAGATCGGCCCACGCATAAGCGGCCGGCATGTCGTCGATATAAGGCACGACATTCACCGCAGCGACATTGCTGATCTGCCGATAACGCGCTTCGGTCGCGGCGACATCGTCCGCGCCGCATTGATGGCGCACCGAGATGTTCACAACGCCACAGGCCGCCAGCGCCTGCGGCAACCGTTCGTTTAATGCGCGGGCACCGCGACTGCCACCGAACACCAGCACTTTCAGCGCCGCCGCATCGTGGCTGCGTGCGGCCGGCGCAACGATGGCGGCGATATCGGCGCGCACCGGATTGCCGGTCGTAATGGCCCCCACCGAAGCGGCGAAACTGCCAGGAAACCCCTGCAATACGCGCCGCGCGAAATGACTCAAGATGCGATTGCTTAAACCCGGCACGGCATTTTGTTCATGAATGATGAGCGGTCGTCGACTCAGCCACGCGGCAATGCCACCCGGCCCACTGACGAATCCGCCCATACCGAGCACCACCTGCGGGCGAATGCGACGCATCGCCGCCAACGCGCACCAGATGGCATAACTCACGACCAACGGCGCCGCCAGCCAACGCCACCAGCCACGACGACGCAGACCGCTGACCGGGATGGTGACCAGCGGCACACCGGCCTGCGGCACGACCCGCGCTTCGATGCCGCGCTCGGTGCCCATCCAGTGCAGTTCAACATCACGCGCGCGCAGCGCTTCGGCGACTGCGAGGCCGGGATAGACGTGGCCACCTGTGCCACCGGCGACAATCATGACGGTTCTAGTCACGCGCCAGTTCCTCATCGTCGCCGTATTCTTCATCGTCATCGGCCGGCACCGAGGTCGGCGGTGCCGTCATGATCTGAGGGGCGGCAACCCGCGGGTGGGTCACCTCGTGCGCTTCGAAGCCAGCCCGCAATGCAATGCCAATGGCACCGAGAGTGACCACCAGATTATTGCTGCCATAACTCAGGAACGGCAGCGGCAGACCCTTGGTCGGCAGGATGCCCATGTTCACGCCGATGTTGACGAAGGCCTGGATACCAATCAGCAAACCGATGCCATAAGTCACATAGGCTGCGAACAACAGATTGGCTCGCTCGGCCTGACCGCCGACATAGAAGATGCGCCAGATCAGAAATACGAACAGACCGATGACCGTCAGGCAGCCGACGAATCCACCTTCCTCGGCGATCACCGCAAATACGAAGTCGGTGTGCACTTCGGGCAGATAGAACAGCTTCTGCACTGAATTGCCGAGACCGACACCGAACCACTCGCCGCGACCGAAAGCGATCAGCGCCTGGGTCAACTGAAAACCGGTGTTGAACGGGTCGGACCACGGGTCCATGAAGGTCATGAGACGCGCCAGTCGATAGGGCGCGAGCATCGACAGTGCCGCCAGCGCGGACAGCGCCGCGAGACCCCAGAAAAAGAAACGCACATAGGGCACACCGGCCAGGAACAACATGCCGAGCACCGTCGTGAACAGCACCACGGCTGTGCCGAAATCAGGCTCCAGCAGCAGCAGGCCCGCAATCAGGGTGATGACGCCGATAGGTTTGATGAAGCCGATGAAGTCAGTGCGCACCTGTTTGATGTGTCGCACCAGATAGGCTGCCACATAGACCGCCACCGCGACCTTGGCCGGTTCCGAGGTTTGAATGGTGAAAAAACCAAAACCCAGCCAGCGCATCGAGCCGTTGACCTCGTGACCGAGTCCCGGCAGCAATACGGCAATCAGGAAAGCTATTGCGACGAACAGCAGCGGCGTACTCCATTGTTCGAAATAGACCAGCGGCGTACGCATCAGCACACCGGCGCCCACTATGCCGAGCCCCGCCGCAAACAACTGCCGCTTGAAATAATAGAGCTGCGTCATGTCGCGGTGTTCGGCGATCGAGACCGAGGTCGAGACCACCATGATCAGCCCCACACACAACAGTGCAAACGCGCCGCCAATGAGCCAGATGTCATAGGGAGACGACGGCATCTCGCCACGCACAATCTGAGGCTTGGCCTGACCGACGGCTTCGGCGGTGACGCTCATGCGCGGCTCCGTTCCAGCACGGCGTCGCGAAACGCGTGACCGCGTGCGGCGTAGTTGGCGTACATATCAAAGCTCGCGCAGGCCGGCGACAGCAGCACCATGTCGCCGGGCCGCGCAGCACTGGCGGCGGTGGCGACCGCGGCGCGCATATCGGCGGCGAACAAGGTCGGAATACGCGCGCCAATGGCGGCCGCGAATTGCGGCGCCGCGCGACCGATGAGCACCACCGTGTGCATGTGCGCGACGACGGTATCGGCGAATTCGCTGAAGTCCGGCTCTTTAGGTTCGCCGCCCGCAATCAGCACGCCACCGCGTTGGTGACACAGGCCACGGATGGTGGCGCAGGCCGCGCCGGAATTGGTCGCTTTGGAATCGTTGATGTAACGCACCTCGGCAATGGTCGCGACCAGTTGCGCGCGATGCTCGAGGCCGGCGAAGTTTGCCAGTGCGTTCAGTAACTGCGCGCCGCGCGCACCAAACGCATGGCACACCGCGATCGCCGCCAGTGCATTGGCGATATTGTGACGGCCGACCAGCTTGAGCGCGTCGGTCGCCAACAGGGTGTCGTGCGGGCCGACCAGTTGTTCTCCTTGCTTCTCGCTGCGCAGACCGTATTCGCCGACGGCGGGCGTGCCGAGCGTAAAAACAGTGCGTGGTGCGGCACACGCGAGCTGCATCGTCACTTCATCGTCGGCATTGAGCACGGCCTGCTCGGCACGGCGCAGGATGCTTGCCTTGGCATCGCGGTACTCAGCAAAACTCGCGTAACGATCGAGATGGTCGGGCGTGATGTTGAGGATACACGCCACGCGCGGCGCGAGCGTGCTGGTGGTCTCGAGTTGAAAGCTCGACAGCTCCAAGACATAACAATCAGGTGCGACCACTTCCAACAGGTCGAGCGCCGGTGTGCCGAGGTTGCCGCCGACACGCACGCGATAGCCATCGGCCTCAAGCATGCGCGCGACCAAAGTCGTGACCGTACTCTTGCCATTGGTGCCCGTGATGGCAATGACCGGCGCGTTGGCGGCGCGCGCGAACAGCTCGATATCACCGATGACTTCCACACCGGCCTCACGCGCGGCCTGGATGGCGGGTTCCGCCAGCGACAGGCCGGGGCTCAAGACGATATGACGGCAGCGGCATAAAGTTTCGGCGTCGAGCGTACCAATCACGACGTTGACGTCCGGAAACTCGCGCTGCACGAGTTCGAGATTGGGCGGCGCGGCGCGGCTGTCCATGGCCAGCACCGACACACCTCGAGCGGCGAGATAACGCACACAAGACAGGCCCGTGATACCGAGCCCGACCACCGCGTAATCCGCCAGCGGCGTCGCGGTAGAAGTGGAAGTGGCGGTCATGGCGGCCATGCTCAACGTATCTTCAAGGTCGCCAGTGCGGCCAGCACCAGCACCACCGTGATGATCCAGAAACGCACGATGACGCGCGGTTCGGGCCAGCCCTTCAATTCGAAATGATGGTGGATGGGTGCCATGCGAAAGATGCGTCTGCCGGTCAGCTTGAAAGAGGCGACCTGCAGAATCACCGACACCGTTTCCATCACGAACACGCCGCCCATGATGACCAGCACCAGTTCCTGGCGCACGGTCAGTGCCACGGTGCCGATCGCGGCGCCGAGCGCGAGCGCGCCGATGTCGCCCATAAAAACCATGGCTGGGTAGGTGTTGAACCACAAAAAGCCCAGCCCGGCACCGACGATCGCGCCGCAGAACACGCAGACCTCGCCGACGCCATGTACATAGGGCACCGACAGGTAATGGGCGAACTTGACGTTGCCGGCCACATAGGCAAACACGATCAAGGCGGCCGCCACCATCACCGTCGGCAATACCGCCAGACCGTCGAGACCATCGGTCAGATTGACCGCGTTGCTGGTGCCGACGATCACGCAATAGGCCACCACGAAATACATCCAGCCGAGATCGATGGCGACACTTTTGACCAGTGGCACGATGAGCTGCGTCTCGGTCGGTGACTGCGCGGTGAAAAACAGCGCCGCCGCCGCGCCGATCGCACCAATCGACTGCCAGAACATCTTGTAACGTGCGGCAAGGCCCTTGGAATTGCGCCGCACCAGCTTGAGATAATCGTCGTACCAGCCGACCGCACCAAACGCCAGCGTAGTCGCCAGCACTATCCATACAAAACGATTATTGAGGTTGGCCCATAACAGCGTACTGGCGGCGATCGAGACCAGAATCAACAGCCCGCCCATGGTCGGGGTGCCGGCCTTGGATAGATGAGATTGTGGACCGTCTTCACGAATGGTCTGACCAATCTGGAATTTGGCCAGGTAGTGAATCATTTTCGGCCCGACCACGAGCGCGATGAACAACGAAGTCAGTACGCCGAGAATCGTGCGCAAGGTCAGGTAGCGGAACACATCGAAGCCCGAGTGATACTGCGCCAGCCATTCTGCGAGCACCATCAACATGCGACGTCACCTCTTGCGGCGAGCGCATTCGCGACCTGGTCGAGGGCCATCGCCCGCGAACCTTTGATTAAGATGGTCGGCGGCACCGTCACGTTTTGCGCCAGCGCTTCGCGCAGTGCGTCGAGCAGGCGCGGATGATCGTCGCCATGCACGGCGATGCCGTTGAAACGCTCGGCGGCATGCCGCGCAAGCGCGCCGTAAGTAAACATGCGCAGCACCCCCGCGCTGGCCGCCTGTGCGCCGACCGCACGGTGATAGTCGCTGGCTTCCGGTCCGAGTTCGCGCATATCGCCGAACACCAGCCAACGCGGCGCCGGCTCAGCGGCCAACACCTCGAGGGCAGCGGCGATTGAAGCCGGGTTGGCGTTATAGCTGTCGTCAATCAGTCGACAGCCGTCGATACCAGCGCGGTATTGCAAACGACCATTGACCGAGCCGGCCTCGGCGAGGCCACGCTGAATGTCAGCGAGCGTGACGCCGGCCGCGCTGGCCGCAGCGGCAGCCGCCAGTGCGTTACGCACGTTATGCAGGCCACGATGATGGAGCGTGATGTGCACGCTGCCGTGGGGAGCGCGCAGCATGAATGTGCTGCCATCGCCACTGACACCAATCTCATCGGCGCTGAAATCAGCACCCGCACCAAAACTCGATATGCGGCGTGAGCCGGCAAGATTGCGCCACACGGGCGCCTGCACATCCTCATTGTTGACGACCGCAACACCCTGCGCAGGTAAACCGGCAAACAGTTCGCCCTTGGTGCGCGCCACGGCTTCGATGCTGCCAAAACCTTCCAGATGGCATGGTGCGCACAGCGTGATAACGCCTATCTGCGGACGGGCGATTTCCGCCAGCAACGCAACATCGCCGACATGATTGGCGCCCATCTCGAGCACCACAGAACGATGACTGCTATCGAGTTGAAACAAGGTCAGCGGCAGACCAATGTCGTTATTCAGATTGCCGCGCGTAGCAAGCACCGGCCCCTGGGTACGCATGATGGCAGCCAGCATTTCCTTGACGGTGGTTTTGCCGGCACTGCCGGTCACGGCCAGCACAGGTACGTCGAAGCGCAGACGCCAGTCGCGCGCCAACACACCGAGTGCGTGACGCGTATCGGCCACCACCAGTTGCGGGAGGGCACACGGCATGGCGCGCTCCACCACCGCCGCAACTGCACCAGCGGCCGCTGCCTCGTTGAGTTTGTCGTGGGCGTCGAAATTCGGTCCGCGCAGCGCAAAAAACAACTGCCCGCGCTCAAGGCAGCGGGTGTCTGTGCTGACGCCGCTGAACTCGACGTCGGCACCGAGCAGGCGCGCGTCGAGTGCGGCAGCGGCGGCAGAGACTGACATGCTGATCATGCGCGCTGCTCCGCCAGCACCCGGGCTATCTCGGCGTGATCGCTGAAAGCGGTCATCTGGCCGCCGCTTTCCTGGGTACGCTCGTGGCCCTTACCGGCGATGAGAATAAAATCTCCCGCGTCGGCTTCGCAGAGGGCCGTGCGGATCGCGAGCGCACGGTCAACTATCACGCTGACAGCCTGCGGGCGGCGCATGCCTGTACAGATTTCGGCGGCGATGGTCGCGGCATCCTCGTCGCGCGGATTGTCCGCTGTCACAATCACCCGCTCGGCGTCGCGCTCCGCGATCGCACCCATCACCGGGCGCTTGCTTCGATCGCGCCCACCGCCACAGCCGAACACCACCACGATGCGACGCGGCATGAGCTCACGGAGGGTCGCCAGGATCGCGGTCAGACTGTCGGGCGTATGCGCATAGTCGACGAATACGCGTGCACCTCTGGCGGTCTGCGCGCATTCCTCGGCCCGCCCCGTCACGCCATGCAGCATGGGTAACACCTCGGCCACGGCCTCGCGGTCATAACCACTGGCGAGCAACAATCCGCACACCGTCAGCAGATTATCGACATTGAAGCGCCCGGCCAGACGGCTCGCGATACGCTGGCGCCAACCGTCGATATCAAGCGTGAACTGCATGCCGGTGGCAGTCGCCACGATGCCATCGGCGCGCAGGCGCGCGCCGGCATCGCGCGATGAGCAGGTCCACAACTGATCAGATGCGGGCTGGGTGAGCGCAATCTGCGCGCCGAGTACATCATCGATGTTGATGACCGCGGCATGCAGGTCAGGATGAACGAACAGGCGCCGCTTGGCGGCGCCATAGGCATCGACGTCGATGTGGTAATCGAGGTGATCGTGGCCGAGATTGGTGAATGCGCCGACCTTGATGTGAAGCCCGGCCAGACGCTGTTGGGACAGTGCGTGGGACGAGGCTTCCAGCGCCACCAGCGAACAACCACGCCGGCGGCTCGCGGCCAGCCAGCGGTTGATGGTGATGATATCGGGGGTGGTGTTGGCCAACGGCTTGAGATCCGCAAGCGCGCCGGCACCGAGCGTGCCGATGTATCCCGCCGCTTCGCCCATATGCTCGACCGCCTGCGCCAGCAGGTGGGCAACGGTGGTTTTGCCGTTGGTACCGGTCACCGCACACAACGTGAGTGCGGCCGACGGAGTATCAAAAAAACGATTGGCGAACGTACCGAGCTGCTGACGCAGTTGTGCGTTGTGCAATACCGGCACGTGAGTGTGCAGCTCCGGCAGCGGGCGTTCCGCAAGCACCGCGATGGCACCGCGGGCGATGGCGTCGGCAGCGTAGTGGCCGCCGTCGTCCTTATGCCCGGCCAACGCCAGGAAACAACTGCCGGCGCGCACTTCGCGGCTGTCGAGCGTGATGTCCTCGATATGTCTGTCTAGCGCCGCAGGCACGGTCACAATGTCCTGCAACAACTCCGCAAGCGTCATGCGGGGGGCGAGCGAACTGGCCATCATTGGGTGGCCTCGGCGGCGCGATCGCCTTCGTGCCCGGTCGCCAGCCACACTGCCTTCGGCGTGGCCTGCACCGGCTGATCGGGCGGAATGTTGAGGATGCGGACCGCGTCACGCATGACACTTGCGAACACCGGGGCGGCGACCTTGCCGCCGAAATACATGCCACGCTGCGGCTCATCGATGATGACCACCGCCACCAGGCGCGGATTCTCGGCGGGAATCATGCCGGCAAACAACGAGCGATAACGATGCTCGGCATATCCTGAACTGATGGACTTGTGCACGGTGCCGGTCTTACCCGCCACCGAATAACCCGGCACTGCCGCCAGCGCGCCGGTGCCCTTGGTGATCACCCGCGTCAGCATGCGCCGGATCTCCTGCGCGGTGGCGGCACTGATGATGCGCTGGCGCGGGCCCTGCTCGTCGAGCTTGACGATACTCAGGGGCTGCGTAAAACCGTCGTTGGCCAATACCGCGTACGCGCGCGCGAGTTGCGCGGCAGTCACCGACAGGCCATAACCGAAGGCCAGCGTCGCGTGTTCAATCTCGCTCCAGTTGCGGTACTCATTCAGACGACCATAACCTTCGCCTGGCAACGCGATTTCCGAAATCGAGCCGAAACCAAAATCGCGAAACGCTTTCCACAATACTTCCGGTTCGAGCGAGAGGGCTACCTTGCTCGCGCCTACGTTGCTTGAATTCTGAATGATGCCGCCGAGATCGAGCACGCCATAGTTCTTGATGTCGCGCACGGTGTCTTTGCCGATCTTGAAGCGGCCGGGCGCGGTATCGACAGTCGACTCGGGTTTGTATTGGCCGCTTTCCAGCGCCGCCGCGAGCGTGAAGGGCTTCAAGGTCGAACCCGGTTCAAACAAATCTGTCACCGCGCGATTGCGGTAACGCTCGCTGCTGAGATTGTCGCGATTGTTCGGATTGAACGACGGCTGGTTGACCAGCGCCAACACTTCGCCGCTGTGCGGGTCGACCACCACCATCATGCCGGCGCGCGCTTCATTCTGCTGCACGGCAATTTTGAGCGCGCGGTAGGCTGCGTATTGAATGCGCTGGTCAATGCTGAGATAGACATCGCGTCCCGGCCGGGTAGCACGCAGACGCTCGACGTCTTCCACCACGCGACCGATACGGTCCTTGATCACGCGACGCTGGCCGGGTTCACCGCGCAGGATGCGGTCATAGGACAGCTCTACACCTTCCTGGCCCTGATCATCGACATTGGTGAAACCAAGGATATGCGCCGCCACTTCACCCGCCGGATAATAGCGACGCTGTTCTTCCTGCAGATGCAGGCCGGCAATTTCGAGACGCTTGAGTGCATCGCCTTCATCAGGCGTCAGGTGGCGCTGCAGATAGACGAACTTTTTATCCAGGCGCGGCATGATCAGGGTTTGCAACTGCTCGAGCGGCATGCCAAGAATCTTGCACAGCTTGGGCCATTTATCCTTGGACTCAACAAACCGCCGCGGCTGGACCCACGCCGACTGGGTCGGTGTGCTGATGGCGAGTGGTTCGCCATTACGATCGAGAATCATGCCGCGATTGGCGTCGATGCGCTCGACACGCAGGTAGCGTGCATCGCCGTGATTCTGCAGAAACTCACGTTTGTTGACCTGCAGATCAATCGCGCGCCACGACAACACCAGTGCGCCTAAGATGAACATCGCGACCACGATGCGGCGGCGCAGCTTGAGCTCGCGGCGACTTTCGTTGCGCGCGGTCATTGCAGCTCCACCACTTGTGCGGAGGACGGCACCACCATGCTGAGTTTGTCGTTGGCAATCTGCTCAACGCGTAATTCAGCACCCCAGGTCGCCTGTTCGAGCAACAACTGCCCCCATTCCTGATCGAGCCCCTGTTTGATTTCGTACAGGCTCTGCAACTCGACGAACAGCCGCCGACTCTGATGGCGGCACAGCACCAGATCGACCGCCGAGGCGAAGGTCACGAGCCCGACGATGATGGCAACCACCAAGGTCTTCATGCCACGCGCTCCACGACCCGCAAACGCGCACTGCGCGCGCGCGGATTGGCGCGCAACTCGCCGTCGCCGGCCTGCACGGACTTGCGCGCGACCAGGCGGAAGCCGGGCACCCGCTGCGCGGCGCCACGCGCATCGGCATCGAGCTCGCGAAAATGCCGTTTCACATAGCGGTCTTCCAGCGAATGGAACGCAATCACGAGTATGCGACCACCACGCTTGACCAGACCAAGAGCGGTCGCCAACGCACGCTCGAGCTCACCGAGCTCGTCGTTGATAAAAATACGCAAGGCCTGAAAGGTGCGCGTGGCGTTGTCGATGCGGCCGCCGTGATGGGGAAAACAGCCGTGCACAAGTTTGGCGAGTTCGAGAGTGGTGGTCAGCGGTGCGCGGCGGCGCGCTTCAACCACGCGTTTGGCTATCAGTCGCGAGCGACGCTCGTCACCGTATTGAAACAAGACATCGGCAATCTCGTTTTCTTCAGCGCTCGCCAACCAGTCGGCGGCACTGGGCGAGCTACGCGGATCCATACGCATGTCGAGCGGGCCGTCCTGACGGAAACTGAAACCACGCGTCGCGTCATCGACCTGGGGTGAGGAAATGCCGAGATCAAACAGCACACCGTCGACCTCACGGGCGCCACAACTGGCGATGGCTGAAAAGGCCGCATGGCTCACGGTCACGCGTGTGTCCTCGCGGGCGAGTTCCAGCGCACATGCGATGGCCTGCGGGTCGCGGTCAAAAACGAACAATCGTCCTTGTGGCCCAAGCCGTTCGAGAATCGCGCGACTGTGGCCGCCGCGACCAAAAGTGGCATCGATGTACGTGCCCGACGGTTGCACTTGCATGAGTTCGACGACTTCATGCAGCAACACCGGGATGTGTGCGGATACCTGCGACACTCACAGCGAGAGAGATTCCAGACCGGCGGACGACGAGCCGTCTGCGCCGTCCGCAACGTCGCGCAGCCATTTGTCGCGCTCGGCTGTCCAGGCGGCGTTGTTCCAGATCTCGAGCTTGTTGCCCTGGCCGAGCAGGGTTACCTGTTTGTCTATGCCGGCCAACTCCCGCAGTTGCGGCGGCAGCAAGACACGGCCTTGGCCGTCACACACGCAGTCGGTGGCGTAACCACGCATGATTTGTTTGGTCCGGCGGCTCTGTCTGTCGAAGTCAGAAAGAGCGCCGAGTTTGGTCTCGATCAGCAGCCATTCGGCGACGGGATACAGCCACAGGGCCAGATCCCAGGGATTGAGGGTAATGACCAGGTCCTGGCTCGGTAGCGCCGTCAGCAACTCGCGCACGCGCGTCGGCACGGCGAGACGCCCCTTCGCATCGACGCTGATTGTGCTTTGCCCACGGAACATCGAGACGACGGGGACGTGCGGATGACCAATACGGAACAGGGCAAGAGAGCCCGTGCAGTCCCGGCATGGCAATCACGGCAGATCCACTTTTCCCCACTATTTACCACCAGCGGGCACTATAAGGACGGCGGCCGAAAACTGTCAAGCAAAATGGGGCTATTCTTGCTTTAGTTACAGTAACTTACGGCCAAGCTCGGAAAGTGCCTACAGGGTCGAATGGCTTGTGGGAAAACGCCCCAATAAATCATTCGGATAAGCTTCGTAGCTCATCTTGATTATCACATCGAGGCAGCGGTGGAAGGCGAGAGGGGAAAAGGCAAGTCGGCCTGTAAGCCGGGTTCTGTAATGCTGCCAGGCAGCATGGTGATCATTCATCTGCGACGCGTGTCGCCACGCGCCTGAAGCGACCTACCCGGGAACTGGTGCGGACCACACTTCACCGCTTGCGCGGCACGTTCCCCTATTTGGTCTTGCTCCGGATGGGGTTTGCCCTGCCACCGGTTTTCGCCGGCGCGGTGCGCTCTTACCGCACCATTTCACCCTTACCCCGCGTTGCCGCGTGGCGGTATATTTTCTGTGGCACTTTCCGTGGGCTCACGCCCCCCAGGCGTTACCTGGCATCCTGTCCTGCGGAGCCCGGACTTTCCTCTATCGCCCCGCACCGGCTTTTAAGGGCCGGGGCCAACGACAGCGATCACCCGGCCGACTTGCTGCGCGCAGTGTGGGAGTTCGGGCCGGTGAATTCAATCACTCAGGGCTCGTCGGCGGCCGAGATCCGCAACGATGCCTGATAGACCTGATTGCGCGAACGACCGCTCAGGGCGGTGACGATGCGCACCGCGGCGCGGCGGTCCGTTTCAGCCAGCGCGATGCGCAGCAACCTGTCGAGTTCGACGTCGTCAGCACCCTGTTCTGCGACGTTGCCCGCCACCAGCACCACAAACTCGCCGCGCGAGGCGTCGGCATCCGCCGCCACCCGCGCGCACAGTTCGGCGAGGGTGCCGCGGTAAATCGTTTCGAAACGTTTGGTCAGTTCGCGCGCAACGACCGCCTCACGGGTCGCGCCAAAGGCGGCCTGCATAGCGACCAGGCAGGCGTGAATACGGTGCGGCGCTTCATAGAACACCAGCGTACGCACATCATCGACCAATTCCGCCAGACGTGCCTCGCGCGCGCCGGCCTGGGCGGGCAGAAAACCTTCAAACGAGAACCTCGCTGTCGACAGACCGGCGATGCTGAGCGCGGCGGTGACGGCACAGGGCCCCGGCACACTATGCACGGCCAGCCCGGCCGCGACCGCGGCGCGCACAAAGGCGTAACCGGGATCAGAGATGAGTGGCGTACCGGCGTCGGAAATCAACGCACAGGCCTGGCCCGTCGAAGCCAGACGGGTGAGCAACTGCTCACTCATCTGGGTTTCGTTGTGGTCGTGCAAGGCAGTCAGCGGGGTATTGATGCCGAAATGGTCGAGCAGACGCCGGCTGTGGCGGGTGTCCTCGCACAAGATCACATCGACCGCCGCGAGTGTCGC
Source organism: Klebsiella pneumoniae (assembly GCA_945873015.1). GTDB lineage: Bacteria > Pseudomonadota > Gammaproteobacteria > JADJYF01. The sequence continues at coordinate 14,435 of CAMCBY010000002.1, read as the reverse complement.
GGCCGCGCGCGCCGACAAATCGCCGAGATTGCCTATCGGTGTGGCGACGATGTAAACGCCCGGACGTTCAATTGACACGTCCACGACGGGCAAAGATACTGCCTTGGTGATCCGTTCCGCGCTCATTTCGACTTTGTATCCTCTGCGCTTTGTGCTGGTTGGTGTGGCCGCGCTCATTACATGCGCGTGCACCTCGCAAGGCAACGTGCAGGAACAAGCCCCTGCGCCAGCGCCGGACAAACTCGCTGTCGCCGCGCAGTTACTCGCGCGTGGCGACTATGCCGGCGCCGGCGCTGCTTATGCGACGCAGGCTGCCGAACTGCCTGCCGCCGATGCAACACGCGCCAACGCACTGGCGGCTCTGGCCTTCACAGACGCCGGCGACGCTGCACGCGCCGCCACCGCGCTCGCCCATCTTGCGCCCGGCAGTGAAGTCGGCGAGCCGCTGGCGGCATTGGCTCTCGCCCGCGCGCAACTGCAGGCCGGCCATGCCGATGTCGCGCTCGCGCTGGCCGGCAAGATCAGCCCAAACGGGCTGTCACCCTACGCACGCGGCGTGCAGACCCGCACGATTGCGGGCGCGGCGTCGTCGCTTTCAGATTACGCAACTGCCGCGCCAGCCTGGATTCAGGCTTTACAGTTTCCCTACCCAGCCGCGCAACAAACCAGCATCACGCAGTCGGCGTGGGCCGCGCTGAATCGACTGCCGGCCACCCGTATCACCGAACAACTGGCGGCGACCGCCGCTGACCCCGCCACCCACGGCTGGTATGCGCTGGCGGCCATCGCGCAGCAGTCTAGCTTCGACGCCGAAGGCATGCGCCAGAAGCTAGCGGAGTGGCAGCAGCGCTACGCCGCTCATGCCGCCATCCCACTGATAGATGTTTTGCTGGAACGCGCCACTGCGGCCGCAGCGCGACCGACCCGCGTCGCACTCATCCTGCCGTTCGACGAAACCCTGGGCGGCGCCGCGCGCGCGGTGCGGGATGGTTTTATGACGGCCTGGTTCAGCGACACCAATGTCGAGGCGCGGCCAGCGGTCAGTATCTATGCCAACACCGGCGACGACATCCTTGCTGACTACCAGAGGGCGGTCAGCGACGGGGCCGAATTCATCGTCGGCCCCTTACAGAAGAACCTGGTGGAACGCCTGAAAACCTTGCCGGAAATGCCGGTAGGCGTGCTGGCGCTGAATGTGGTCGAAGCCAAAGCGGGCGCGAGTGGCGCCCGGCCAGGGTTCTATCAGTTCGGCCTGACACCGGAAGACGAAGCCAGTCAGGTCGCACGACACGCCTATGGCAGCGGTAGCCGCGCGCTCATCGTTGCACCCAATTCGGCCTGGGGCACACGTCTTACCGGCGCCTACAACAAAGCCTGGCAGGATCTCGGCGGCACGGTGCTGGCGCAGATCTCCTACTCTGATGCGTCTGACGCTTACCCAAGTGCGGTGCGGCGCGCACTGAATATCGACATGAGTGAAGCGCGCGCCGCCGCCCTGCGTCGCAAGCTGGGCATACCGCTGCACGCCGAGGCGCGCATACGTGCCGATGTCGACGCCATTCTGCTGGCCGCCTTCCCCAACAATGCGCGACAGCTTTTGCCACAACTGCGTTATTTCGGCGCCGACTCCATTCCGGTGTTTGCCACCTCCAATGTCTTCAACGGCAATGCCAAGGCCGATGACGTCGATTTGAACGGGCTGGTATTTGGCGATATGCCGTGGTTGTTCGGCACGGTCGATGCCGATTCCTATGGCCTGGTGCGACGCAGTTGGCCGGGGCCGGCGCAGACCTACACACGCCTTTACGGTTTTGGTATCGATGCCTATCGCATCCTGCCCTTCCTGTCGCGCATGCGCGCTCGCCCGACCATGCGCGTGCCGGGCGTGACGGGCGACTTGTGGATGGACGCCGATGGCGTGCTCCATCGCAACATGTCCTGGATCAAATTCGTCGAGGGCGTACCGACCGCCATCGACGAGACCGGCACGATTGGCGTCAACTGAGGCACGTCAGGCAGGTCAAGAGTCGCGTGCGGGAGCGCGCTGGGAACGTCGCGCCGAGGCCCTGCTCTGCGCGCAGGGCATGCAATGTGTGGCGCGCAATCACCGCTGCCGCGGTGGCGAATTGGACTTGGTCATGCTGGCCGACCAACAACTGGTCTTCGTTGAGGTCCGTTACCGGCGCGGTGTGCGTTTCGGCACCGCCGCCGAGAGTGTCGATGCGCGTAAACAGCAACGCCTGATACGCGCGGCGGAAGATTTTCTGATGCGTTTCCCGCAATTCGCGAACCATCCCTGTCGCTTCGATGTCATGGCTCTGTATGGCGACGCCGACGCGCCGGGCTGTGACTGGATTGCGGGAGCGTTTTCTGCATAATGCCAGCGGCTGCCCTACTCGCCGGCCTGACTAACAGGAACACCAAGCCGTGGATCCCATCGAACGCATCAAATCGATCTTTGACGAGAGTATCGCCGTCAAGCAGCGCTGCCGCGACGAACTGCCGGCATTGATAGCGAGTGCCGCCGCCTGCATAGCCGATACGATCATGAACAACGGCAAGGTGTTGACCTGCGGCAATGGCGGCTCAGCCGGCGATGCCCAGCATTTCTCGTCGGAGATGCTGAACCGTTTCGAGCGTGAGCGTCCTGGCTTGCCGGCGTTGGCTTTGACCACGGATGCGTCGACCGTCACTTCGATTGCCAACGACTATCAGTTCGCTGACATCTTCGCGCGCCAGATCCGCGCGCTCGGTCATCCGGGTGATGTGCTGCTGGCGTTTTCCACCAGCGGCAATTCACACAATATTCTCAACGCCATCGATGCCGCCCATGACCGCGAGATGCGTATCCTGCTGGTCAGCGGCAAGGATGGCGGTCAGGCTGCGGCCAGCCTCGACGAGGGCGACATCGAAGTGCGAATTCCAAGCTTTTCCACCGCCCGCGTGCAGGAATCGACCCTCGCCGTGATCCATTGTCTATGTGATTTGGTTGATGGCCATCTGCTCGGCCAGGAGTCGTAAATGAGAACCACAGGAATTTTCAACGCGGCCTGGATGGCGCGCCTCGCGGCAGCGACCTTGCTGGCAGGCTCGCTCAGCGGCTGCATCGGTGTGGTGCTGGGCGGGGCAGCCGGTGGCGCCACGGTGGTGGGCGACCCGCGTACTACCGGTTCGCAGGTGGAGGATGAGAGCATTGAACTGAAGGCCGGCAATCTGTTGCGCGGCGACAAGGAGCTCTCGCAGCAGACCCATATCAACGTCGTCAGTTACAACCAGGTCGTGGTGGTGACTGGTGAGGCGCCGACCGAAGACATGCGCAGTCGCGTGTTCGAGATGGTCAAGGGCATCGAGAAGGTGCGCACCGCGCACAACGAAGTGACGATTGCCGCACCGAGTCCGATCAGCGCACGCACCACCGACAGCTGGCTGACTACCAGCGTCAAAGCCAAGATAGTCGGCGCCAAGGAATTGAATGCGATTCGCATCAAGGTCGTGACCGAAGCCGGAACGGTCTACCTGCTGGGCCTCGTAAAACAGGAAGAAGGCGATCTCGCCGCACAACTCGCCAGCCAGACGGCGGGCGTGCAGCGTGTCGTGAAACTGTTCGAATACCGCTAAACCGGGCTACGCCCTTGCGCGCGGCAGCGATACGTCGCGACGGGCTTATTTGACGATAGTGAGATGGGGCGGCTTGCTGCCCGGCTGCGCGACCTGCGGCGTCTCGCCATCGACCGTTGCCACGGGCACGTTCTCCTCGCTGGCGTCACCGAGAAAGATGCCTTGACCGTTTTCGCGCGCGTAGATTGCCTGCACCGCCGACACCGGCACATCGATGTCGTGGGGAGTGCCGCCAAATCGCGCGCTGAAACTGATGCGGTCATTGCCTAACAGCAGGTGCTTGACCGCACTCGGCGCTACGTTCAACACGATCACCCCTTTATCGACAAACTGACGCGGCACCCGCGTCTGATCATCTTTGACCTCGACCAGCAGGTGCGGGGTGCACTGGTTATCGACTATCCATTCGTACAGTGCCCGAATCAGATAGGGACGCGTGGAAGTCATGGGGGTGGCGTTGCTCACGATGGTGAGTCGCGCGGCGGATCAGCGGATTTCCTGCTCGACGGGCGACAGGCTGATCTGGAAGGCGCGCCGGTCAAACAGCTTGTCGGCGTACTTCAAGAGCGGCTTGGCCTGCGGCGAGAGCTTCACACCGTAGCGTGGCAGACGCCATAACAGCGGCGCCATGCACAAATCGACCAGCGAAAACTCGGCCGACATAAAAAACGGAAACTGGCCGAACACTGGCGAGATGGCCATGAGGTTGTCACGCATGTTCTTGCGCGCGTTGGCTGCGGCGATTTCGTTATCGCCTTCCAGATCGGCCGCCAGTGAATAGAGGTCGCGCACGATGCGAAAACGGAACTGGCGGTTATTCGCCCGCGAGACCGGGTCGACCGGCATGAGCGGCGGGTGCGGATAACGCTCGTCCAGATACTCCATCATGATCTGGGCGTCATACAGCACCAGATCACGATCGATGAGTGTCAGCAGGTTGTGGTACGGGTTGAGGTCGTTGAGATCCTCGGGTTTGCTGTCCTCGTCGATGAAATGGATTTCGACATTGATATCCTTTTCCATCAATACGAGGCGAACACTGTGCCCCAGCGGGTCGGCGGCGTCTGCATAAAGCGTCATGACCGACCGCCGATTAGCCAGTGCGGTCATATCAATGAACATCCTTCCAGTATTCTTTCTTCAGGAGATAGGTCGCGATGAACAATACGAACAGGAACGCAATCACCCAGAACCCGATGCGATAGCGTACGAGCTTGGCCGGTTCGCCGAGGTAGACCATGAAGCTGACGAGGTCGCGCACCGTGGTCGCATACTCTTCCGGTGACATGGTGCCGGCCATCGCCAGCTCCAGGGTCGGGCCGGCGTGTCCGCCATGACCGCCGTCGTGGGCCGCGTCGCCCTCAGCCGCAGGCTTCAACACCTGTATGCCTTGCAAACGTGACAGCACCGCCGGCATCGCCGTGGTCGGGAAGTAGAGATTGTTGGACCCGGTAGGACGCTTTTCGTCCTGATAGAAACCCATCAGGAAGGAATAGAGCCAGTCGGCGCCGCGCGCCCGCGCGATGACCGACAGGTCCGGAGGCGGCACACCGAACCACTGTTCGGCGTCGGCCGGCTTCATCGCGACCTGCATCGGGTTGCCAATCTTGTCGGTGGTGAACATGAGGTTCTGTGCCACCGCTTCCTTGGTCAGCCCCAGATCATCGGCCAGGCGGCTATACCGCATGTAGCTCGCCGAATGGCAGCTCAGGCAATAGTTGACGAACGTGCGCGCGCCGCGCTGCAGGTTATTTTTGCTGTCGAGGCTGGCGTGGCTTTCCAGCAATGCCGGACCCGCTACGTTGGCCGACACCAGGCCGGCCCAGCCCATCAAACACAAGGCGAAGATGAACGTTTTCATCAGTGCGTCACCCTTTCCGGTACCGGCTTGGTCTTGTCCCATTTCGTATAGAACGGCATGAGGATAAAGAACAGGAAGTACAACACCGTGCAGATCTGAGCGACCAGGGTACGGCCGTCGGTGACCGGCAGGATGCCGAGGTATCCCAGGATCACGAAACATACGACGAATATGCCCAAAGCCGACTTATAGAGCGCGCCACGGTAACGAATCGACTTCACCGGGCTGCGATCGAGCCACGGCAGCAGGAAGAACACCATGGTGCCTAGCCCCATGAAGATCACACCCCACAACTTCGCATCGACGCCGAGGAAGGGATAGGTGTTGGCCCGCAGAATCGAGTAGAACGGCGTGAAATACCACACCGGTGCGATATGCAGCGGGGTCTTCATCGGGTCGGCCGGAATGAAGTTGTTGGCTTCCAGGAAATAACCACCCATTTCCGGCGCGAAGAACACCACTGCCGAGAACAGCATCAGGAACACCACCACACCGACCGAATCCTTGACCGTGTAGTAAGGATGGAAGGGAATGCCGTCCAGCGGTTTGCCGTCCTTGTCTTTCAGCTTCTTGATTTCGACGCCATCGGGGTTGTTCGAACCCACTTCGTGCAGCGCGATGATGTGCAACACCACCAGCCCGGCAATCGCAAAAGGCAGCGCAATGACGTGGAAGGAGAAGAAGCGGTTCAAGGTCGTGTCGGAGATCACGTAATCGCCGCGAATTAACTCGGCGAGTGATTGACCGACCACCGGAATCGCTCCAAAAAGCGAGGTGATGACCTGCGCGCCCCAGAACGACATCTGACCCCACGGCAGCAGATAGCCGAAGAAAGCCTCGGCCATCAGCGACAGGTAGATGAACATGCCGAGGATCCAGATCAGCTCACGCGGCTGTTTATACGAGCCGTACATAATGCCGCGGAACATATGCAGGTACACGACGATGAAAAAGAACGAGGCACCGGTCGAATGCATGTAGCGAATCAACCAGCCCCATTCCACATCGCGCATGATGTATTCAACTGACGCGAAGGCCAGCGTGGCATCGGGCTTGTAGTTCATGACCAGCCAGATGCCGGTCACGATCTGAATCACCAGCACCACCAGCGACAACACGCCGAAGTAGTACCAGAAGTTGAAGTTCTTGGGCGCGTAATAGGCGCCCATGTGATCGTTCCACAACTGCACCAGCGGGAAACGATCATCGACCCAGTCGCGCAGGCCGGTGAGGCCCTTGGTGATTAAACTCATGCCGAGCCTCCATCGGATTCGCCGATCAGGATGCGGGTGTCGCTGAGGTATTTATACGGCGGCACCGTCATATTGGTCGGCGCCGGCACGCCCGCAAAAACGCGGCCGGCAAGGTCGAACTTCGAACCATGACAGGGGCAGAAATAGCCACCTTTCCAGGTCGGGCCAGTGTCGGCGTCGGGCAAGGGGCGGAACGACGGTGAGCAGCCGAGATGGGTGCATACCCCGACCAGCACCAGAAATTCAGGCTTGGAGGAGCGCCACGCGTTGGCTGCGAACTCCGGTTGCTCTGATTTGGCCGACTCCGGATCACCCAGCGCCGGACCGTCAGTCGCTTTGAGCGCTTCGATCTGCTCGGGCGTGCGACGCAGCACCCACACCGGCTTACCGCGCCATTTGAAGGTCACTTGCTGACCTGGCTCGATAGTACTGATGTCGGCCTCTACCGGTGCGCCGATGGCCTTGGCCCGCGCACTCGGTTGGAACGACGCGATGAATGGTACCGCTGCGGTTGCCGCACCGAGGCCGCCAATGATGGCGGCGGTGCCGGTGAGAAAGCGGCGTCGATCCAGATCGACAGCAGTCTCGCTCATGCTACAAGGTCTCCTGCAATGTGATGGTCATGCCGGTGCCCGCGCACGGGTAAACCCAGCGCAGGCACAGACACAGATACCGATGACGTCCCCTCGCCCCGCGAAATATCCACTCGCGCAACGCGCATTTCGCATGCCTTGTGCCATGGTCGCCGCACGACGTCGAAGGTCACGTCTGATGGCTGGCGAGTATAACACCAAAATCGCGGTGGTCAGGGTCTGCGGGCGGTCTCGAACAGGGTCTGGCGACGCTCGTTTTTCAAGCCAGCGCTTTGGTCAGCGCGGCGATAAAAATTGCGTTTTCGCGCGGTGTACCGACCGTCACACGCAGGCAATCGGTCAGCAGCGGATGGGCCGCTGAGACGTTCTTGATCAATACGCCCTGGGCGCGCAAGGACTCAAAGACGGCCGTGGCACGACCCGACGGCGTGCGGAACAGAATGAAGTTGGTGGCGCTGGGCCAGGCCCGAATGCCGGGCAAGTCCGATAGCGCGGCATGCAGATCGGCACGCGCTTCCATGATGAGCGCAATCTGACGCTCGAAGTCGCCCAGATGCTCGAGCGCGAACTGCGCGCCGACCTGGGTCAGGGTGTTGATGTTGTACGGCATACGCAGCCGTTCGAGCAGGTCTATCCAGGGCGACGCGCCGAACAATGCGCCAAGCCGCAGGCCGGCAAGACCTATCTTCGACAAAGTGTGCATGACCACCAGGTTGTCGAAATTGCCCGCTTCCTTGACCCGCGTGCCATTGGCGAAACGGTAATACGCCTCGTCCAGCACCACGAGACCCGGCGTGGCGGCGCAGATTGCCTCAAGCCCTTCGCCATCGATACGATTGGCGGTCGGATTATTCGGGCTGGCGAGAAATACCAAGGCCGGCTGGCTGCGCTCTATGGCTGCCAGCATGGCCGGCACATCGAGTGAAAAATCGTTTTCGTTGAGCGGCACGCCGACAAAATCCAAACCCAACGACTGGGCGGCAATGCGGTACACCGCGAAACTCGGCTCGGGACTCAGCACGGTCGCGCCCGGCACCCCGGCGACCGCCAGACACAACAGATGAATGAGTTCATCCGAACCATTGCCGAGGATCATCGCCAGCGACTCGGGCAGCGCGAGACTCGTGCGCCAGGCGGCCTTCAGCGCGCTGGAATGCGGGTCGGGATAACGATTGAGCTCGGTGCGTGCGATGGCGTCATTCCATTGTTCGCGCAAAGTCGCGGGCAATGGGAACGGGTTTTCCATCGCGTCGAGCTTGATGAGCCCACTCGCGTCAGCGACATGATAGGGAGTCAGATCCCGCACCCAGGGCGATACAAAACGCGCAATACGGTCTTCGATACTCATGGCTTCGGCACTCGATATTCGGCCGAGCGGGCATGGGCTACCAAGCCCTCGCCGCGCGCCAGCGTGCCCGCCACCCGGCCGAGCTGTGCAGCGCCGGCCGCCGAACACTCGATGATGGAAGAACGCTTCTGAAAGTCATAAACGCCGAGCGGCGACGAAAAGCGCGCGCTGCCGGCGGTCGGCAAAACGTGATTGGGCCCGGCACAATAATCGCCGAGCGCCTCGGCGGTATAACGCCCGAGAAAAATGGCACCAGCATGACGAATCTCGGGCAACCAGCGTCGCGGTTCAGCGATTGACAGCTCAAGATGCTCAGGCGCGATGCGATTGGCGAGCGCGATGGCGTGCCCGATGCTTTCAACTTTGATCAGTGCGCCACGCGCGGCCAGGGCCTGACGAATGATGTCGGCGCGCGGCATGTCGGGTAACAGGCGCGCGATACTGGCCGCGACTGCGTCGAGATAGGCTGCGTCGGGCGACAGCAGAATCGACTGCGCCTGCTCGTCGTGTTCGGCCTGCGAGAACAAATCCATCGCTATCCAGTCGGGATCGGTGCCACCGTCGCAGATCACGAGGATTTCCGATGGCCCGGCGATCATGTCGATGCCAACGCGTCCGAACACCATGGCTTTGGCAGTCGCTACGTAGATATTGCCGGGCCCGACAATTTTATCGACCGCCGGCACGGTCTCGGTGCCATAGGCGAGCGCGGCCACCGCCTGCGCACCACCGATGGTAAACAGGCGGTCGACACCAGCGATGGCGGCGGCCGCCAGCACCACCGGTTCGAGTACGTTGTCGGGTGCCGGCACCACCATCACCACTTCGCCGACACCGGCCACCTTGGCCGGGATGGCGTTCATCAATACCGATGACGGATAGGCAGCCTTGCCGCCCGGCACATAGATGCCGACGCGGTCGAGCGCACGCAATTGCTGACCGAGCACCGTGCCGTCGGCCTCGCGATATTCCCAGGACTCGGCTTTCTGGTGTTCGTGATAGGCGCGCACGCGTGCCGCCGCAGCGCGCAGCGCTTCGGCAAGCTCGGGCGCAATACTCGCGCCGTGGCTGGCGAAGTCCTTGAGTTCCAGTTCGCGCGCTGCGCCAACCTGACGGCGGTCAAATCGATTGGTGTATTCGATGAGCGCGGCATCACCGCGACGACGCACATCGTTGACGATGCCGCGCACGGTTTCGATAACGTCCGGTCGGCTATCGTCATCCCACGCCAGCAGGGTCGACAGTTCGGCGTCGAAGCCGGCCGCGCTGGCGTCGAGCCGGCGTATCAGCGGCGACTCAAGCATCGTTCACCACCGCGCGCAGCGCGGCAATGATCGCGCTGACGCGTTTGTGTTTGGTCTTCATCGCCGCTTTGTTCACTATCAGACGCGAACTTATCTCGCAGATGGTCTCAAACTCGACCAGACCGTTGGCGCGCAGCGTGTTGCCGGTATCAACGAGGTCGACAATACGATCAGCAAGCCCCACCAGCGGCGCGAGTTCCATCGAGCCATAGAGTTTGATGACCTCGGCCTGCACGCCGAGCCGCGCGTAATATTCACGCGCGACCTTCGAGTATTTGGTCGCGACCCGCGTGCGGCCATCGGTAAGGGTGGCCTGCGGCGGCCCGGCCACCGACAGACGGCAATGGGCAATCTTGAGATCGAGCGGCTCGTAATAGTCGCTGCCCTCGTACTCCATCAGGACGTCCTTGCCGGCGATGCCGAGATCGGCCGCACCATATTCGACATAAGTCGGCACATCGGTCGCACGAATGACCAAGAGACGCACACCGGGTTGAGTGGTGTCCAGAATCAGCTTGCGGGATTTGTCCGGGTCGTCGGTCGGCGTGATGCCGATACGCGCCAGCAAGGGTATCGCCTGCTCATAGATGCGCCCCTTGGAGACCGCGAGCATCACCTCGTCCGGATTGGAATTGAATGTATTGCTCATGTCCGCTCAGAACTTAAGCGTGAACGGGCGCGGGCGCCACGTTGTCAGCTCGGCACGCGTTTGATCTGCGCGCCCAGGTTGGAAAGCTTTTCTTCGATGGTCTCGTAGCCGCGATCGATGTGGTAGATACGGTCGACCTCGGTCGCGCCCTTGGCCACAAGTCCCGCCAGCACCAGGCTCGCCGAAGCGCGCAGATCAGTCGCCATGAGGGGCGCACTGGTCAGTTGTTTGACGCCGGTAGTGATAGCCGTGTTGCCTTCAAGTTTGACCTGCGCGCCCATACGCTGCAGCTCGAGCACATGCATGAAGCGATTCTCAAATACCGACTCAGTGATGGTGCCGGTGCCGCTCGCGATGCAGTTCATGGCGGTAAACTGCGCCTGCATGTCGGTCGGAAAACCAGGATAGGGCGAGGTATGAATGTTGACCGCCTTCAGCGAGTCACCATTCATCTGCAGTTCTATCCAGTCATCGCCCATCGTCATGTGTGCGCCCGCTTCGTTGAGCTTGGCGATCACCGCTTCGAGCAGATGGGGTCGGGTGTTCTTCAACTTGACGCGGCCGCCGGTCATGGCGGCAGCCACCAGATAGGTTCCGGTCTCGATACGATCGGGCAAGATGTCGTAATGAGTGCCGCCCAGCGATTCCACGCCTTCGATACGAATGGTGTCGGTGCCTGCGCCTTCGATTTTGGCACCCATCGCAATCAGGCAATCGGCGAGATCGACCACTTCCGGCTCACGCGCGGCGTTACGAATGACGGTCACGCCCTTGGCCAGCGTCGCCGCCATCATGAGATTCTCGGTGCCGGTCACGGTCACGAGGTCGAGCACCATATCGACGCCCTTCAGGCGCTTGGCCTTGGCGCGGATATAACCGCCCTCGACAGACAGTTCGGCGCCCATCTGGGTCAGGCCCTGCAGATGCAGATTGACCGGCCGCGATCCGATCGCGCAGCCGCCCGGCAGTGACACATCGGCCGAACCGAAACGCGCCAGCAGCGGCCCGAGCACCAGAATCGAAGCGCGCATGGTGCGCACCAGTTCATAAGGCGCAAAGAATTCTTTAATCGTGCTGGTATCGACTTCGATGTGCATACGCTCATCGACCGTCAGCGAACAGCCCATGCGTCCCAGCAGTTCCATGGTGGTGGTGATGTCGTGCAGATGCGGCACGTTGCCGATCACCATCGGCCCCTCGGCCAGCAGCGTCGCGGCCAGGATCGGCAGCGCCGCGTTCTTGGCCCCGGAAATACGAATCTCGCCCTCGAGCGGGATGCCACCTTGAATGATGAGTTTGTCCATCGCTACCTTGACGCGCTTCAGAGCGTCTGGAACTTGCGCGCCTTTTCCCAGGCGTCCTTGGTGTAGGTCTGAATGGAAAGCGCGTGGATGGCGCCGCCCATGCTGTCGCCAAGCGTGGCGTAGACCAGGCGATGCTGCTTGATCATGGGCAGCCCGATAAAGGCATCGCTAATCACTTTTGCAAAGAAGTGCTGGCCGTCGCCATCGACATGCACTTCGGCGCCGGCGAGGCCGGTTTCGATCATCTGGCGGATTTCGTTGGGAGTCATGCCTGCCTGTGTATTAACACTTGAGTCTTGCGAAAGTGGAGGTCGTTATTGCGCCTTGGAGGCGAACTGCTGGTTCTTCGTTTCCAGACTCTGGATCAGCGCCGGCAAGCCGTCGTTCTTGATGGCGGCGGCGAAGGACGCACGATACGTCTTGATCAGACTCACGCCGTCGACCGACACGTCGAACACTTTCCAGTCGCCGGTCTTGTTGTGCAGGCGGTAGACGATCGGAATCGATGCACTGCCAGGTGCCGAGATTTCCTGTTTGACCGTCGCGGTTTTGGCCGCCACCGCCGCATCGGCATCCGGGTAGCCGATAGTCTGATCGGAGAATTCGAGCAATGCGGTGGCATAGGTGCGCACCAGCAACTTGCGGAACTGGTCGACGAACGCGGTGCGGGTGGTTTCATCGGCGCCCGCCCAGCTATCCCCCAATACCCACTGCGCCATGATGGCGAAATCAAAGTGCGGAAAGATCAGTTCCGACACCAGGTCGAACATCTTGCCGGGGTCGGCACGCAGGTTTTCTTTGTCGGTTTTCACCCGCGCCAACACGTTGTCGGTGGTGGTACGCACGATATCGAGCGGCGCCACTTCGCTGGCAGCGAACGCGAGCGTGCTCACCATCAAAAGGAAACACGCCATCGAAACTCGAAGGAAACGCTTCATGCCTTAGGTCCTCTGTCACCAGCAGATTGATAGCTCGCCGCGTGGACGCGTCGCGCCAGGTCATCGTGATCGGATTCCACGAGCGCAAGCCCCGCCGCGAAGGCGAAACCGGATGCGCCCATAGGGAGCGCTAATGTAGCACAAAGCCACTCCCGAATAGGGTGGTGGCCGTGCGTCGTGCGCCGCTCGTCAGGCGCGGTCTTCGACCAGTTCGACCTTATAACCATCCGGGTCTTCAACGAAGGCGATGACGCGCGTGCCGCCCTTCATCGGGCCCGCTTCGCGCACCACTCGTCCGCCGCGCGCTTTGATTTCGTTGCAGGCCGCATAGACATCCGCCACACCGAGCGCGATGTGGCCGTAGGCGGTGCCGAGTTCATAGCTGTCGGTGTCCCAGTTGTGGGTCAGCTCCAGCACCGTATTGCTGTCTTCCTCACCGTAACCGACGAAAGCGAGCGTAAAGCGGCCTTCGGGAAAATCGTGGCGACGGAGCAATTTCATGCCCAGCACTTCGGTATAGAAGGCCAGCGAGGCATCGAGTTTGGTCACGCGTAACATGGTGTGCAGCATTCTCATCACAACTCTCCCTTACGAGTCCGGCCGCAAGGCCGGCTCAGCTAATGACGATTTCCACACAGGCGGCGGCGGCGCGCGCCTTGGCCCGTGCCTCTTCGATGTTCTCGCCGCGCGCCAGCGCGACGGCGAGGCGACGCTTACCGGCGATGTCGGGTTTGCCAAAAATGCGCAGGTCAGTGCCCGGCACCGCCATCGCCTGGTCCCAGCCGCGATAACGAATGTCGCTGCCGTGACCGCTGCCCAGAATCGCGCAGCTGGCGGACGGGCCATAGGCTTCGATGGGCGGCAGTTTGACGCCCAGAATCGCACGCACATGCAGCGCGAACTGCGACCAGGGCTGAGAAATCATGGTCACCATGCCGGTGTCGTGGGGGCGCGGCGAGACCTCGCTGAAATAGACCTCATCGCCCTTGATGAACAGCTCCACGCCGAAAACGCCGTAACCGCCGAGCGCAGCGGTCACCGTGCGGGCGATGTCGCGCGAGCGCTCGAGCGCCACTGCGCTCATCGGCTGCGGCTGCCAGGATTCGCGGTAATCGCCATCGATTTGCAGATGACCGATGGGCGCGCAGAAATCCGTACCGCCGGCGTGGCGCACCGTCAGCAGCGTAATCTCGTAGTCGAAATCGACAAACCCCTCAACGATCACCCGCTCGCGTGCAGCGCGCGCGCCCGCCATCGCAAAACGCCAGGCGGCGGCGGCGTCAGCGGGCTCGCGCACCGTCATCTGACCCTTGCCCGAGGAACTCATGACCGGCTTGACGATGCAGGGCGTGCCGACCGCCGCGACCGCCGCCATACATTCAGCCTCGGAACCTGCGAACTGGTAACGCGAAGTCGGCACGGCAAGTTGTTCGGCGGCGAGGCGACGGATGCCTTCGCGATCCATGGTCAGACGCGTAGCGTTGGCGGTCGGCACCACGTTGAAGCCGGCCTTTTCCAGTTCCAGCAACTGCTCGGTCGCGATGGCCTCGACCTCGGGCACGATAAA
>CAMCBY010000001.1 GCA_945873015.1 Klebsiella pneumoniae | reverse complement strand
ATACCCACGCGCCGCCCGCCGGTGTCGGCGAACGGTCCGAGCAGATTCTCGCCGTGGCGCACGATGAGATAAGCATGGGTGAAGGCTCGCCATGCGCTGTAGCCATGTTTGGCCACCCGTTCTGCCAAGGCGCGGGTCTGACGCGGATTCAGCAGCCCCACGTCGTCGAAGAACATCACGGCATAATGTTCGCGCCCGAGCGCACGATGGGTGGCGGCCATGGTTTTGAGATCGTTGTCGATCATCGCAGTCGGAAAGTAGCGCGTACGTTCACCGCCCGCCTCGCAGAAGTGGCAGGTGAACGGGCAGCCGAGCGCGGTCACGGTATGAAAGGCCGGCAGGCCGGCAATCTCGTAGCGATAGCGCGACATCAAGGCCAGCGGCCGGGTGGGCGGCATGATGATTTCCGAGAGGTCGTGTTGATGCGACATGACATGGCCGCGGCCTCTGTCGGGCAGGCCGGCGGACAACACCTCGAGCAATGGTTGCCAACCGTCCTGGGGCACCACGTAATCACAGGCTTCCAGCCCCGTTTCGCCCACCACCTGCTCGAGGTAGTAGCGCGCATGGCTGCCGCCGATCATGACCCGTGCCCGGGGCTGTTCGCGCCGCACCGTGGCGGTGACCCAGCGCGCGTATTCGGCCTGCGGCGTCATCACCGATAGCGCGATGAGGTCAAAACCCGCGAACACCGCGCTGTCGAACGGCTGGTCGAGCACCAATTCACCGTCCTCGATGAACAACATGTGGCAGTCCGCCAGCCGCGTGGGGGGCGTGCGACTGCCATCGGCCCGCGTGCGCACATACAACACCAGCAGTGCGGACGGATAACCATGCACGTCCAGCCACGATTGCAGGTAATGCGGTGCAAGTTGCTGATAGACGAACTCGTCCTCGAGAAACGGATCGGGTGGTTTGACGAACAGTGTGCGCGGTTTCATGGGGCAACCTCCTTGGTGCGGTCGCGCTCAGCGACATCCAGTGCGTGCGTAAAAAATTCGTGGAAGGCCGGCAGCACCAGGTCGTCCTGCGCCAGCAACTGACGTTTGCGACGGGCGAGCTTGGTGCGCATGACATCGCGCACATCGCCGTCGGTGGCGAGCGCGACGGCTCGCCGCGCGTAATCGTCAGCGCCGTGGGCGAGGGCTTCGTCGAGACCCAGCAGGTCGCACAGCCCGGCCGTGACACGGCCGCGCATATAGGCACCGCGTTCGGTGACGAACGGCGTCTCGGCCCAGATGGTTTCAAAGCTGGTGTAGCCGCCGCTGAAATGCAGCGTGTCGAGCACCACATCGGCCGCCGCCAGCAGCGCCCCGAAGTCCTGCGAATTGACCGGCGGAATAAAACGAATACGGGTCGAGATGTCGGGCACGGCGTAGGCAAAACGCGCCTCCAGGCGTGTGCGCCAGGCCGCACGGCTGTCCAGCAATACCACCACGCCGCGCGGGTCGAGGCGCAGGATGGCGGCGAGATAGGCATCAAAATCCGGGTGCAGCTTGAACAGACTCTGTGGGCACAGATAAATGTGTTCACCTGCTGCAAAGCCGAAATCACGGCGCGTCACCACACTGCGTGGCGGCAGCGGCTCTTCGTACAACACCGGCCAACTCGGCAGTTGAATCAGCTGCTCGCGGTAATGGCGGGCTGCATCCGGCGGCTCGATGAGTTGCGAGGACAGGAAGTAGTCGACATTGGCGAGCCCGCTCGTGACCGGGTGGCCCCAGGTGACGCATTGCACCGGGGCCTGACGTTCAGCCGCGAGGTAATAACTCCACGGGTCCATACCGATGTCGCAATACACCACCACATCGGGCGCGAGCGCAGCCAGTCCGTGACGCGCGGCGTCGAGATCTTCCGGCACCGCGAGCGCGTGGTCGGCGGCCTGTGCGATGCGTGTCGCCAGCGGCCCATCATGTTGACCAATGCTCAGCACCGCGACGTCGAAGTCGCGGCGCGATAAACGCTCCAGCAAGGGCACATACAAACGCGCGATGGTGTGCTGTTTAAAATGCGCCGACACGAACGCGATGCGCGGGCGCGGCGCGGCTCTGACCCGTGGCAGCGGCGTCGGCCGCCACGCACGCCCCACCACCTCGCCGAGTGCCGTCATGAGTGGCCGGTCATCCAGCCCCTGATAGGCGAAATAGAATGCCGGCGTGGCGAGGCTGCGCGATGGCTCGCTGAGTGTGAGCGAGCGCTCGAGCAGACCTTCGAGATTGTTTTCGATGCGGGTGCGATGCACCGCTGTCTCACTCGCGTTGAGACAGAAGATCGGCATCAACAGCGCCGAGCGCAACAGCGTCGCATGATCGGCGCCCGCCGCAAGTGCGGCGCGATAGTGGCCGAGAGCGGCGGGATAATCGTCCGCCTCCTGGCGCAAGCGCGCAAGATTGGCGAGGCTGTCGCCATCGCCGGGCGCGCACTGCAAAGCGGCCTGAAAGGCGGCCTCGGCGGCTTCGACATCGCCCTGCGCGAAACACGCATCACCGAGGTTCTTGTAAGCATCGGCCCAGCGTGGGCGCAATTGCACCGCGCGCAGCAACAAGTCCATCGCTTCGCGCGGGTGGCCCCCGTGCAGCGCCAGGCGGCCGAGGTTGTACCAGGCGTCAGCGTGTTCGGGACTGCGCATGAGCAGATTGCGCCACGCACTGGCCGCAGCCCCGGCATCCCCGTCGCGCTCCATGAGCAGGGCTTCGGTATTGGCAAAGTCGGCATCGCCTGGGCTCAGGCGCCGCGCGCGGCCTATCGCATCACGCGCGTCGGGCAGTCTGCCGGTGGCGAGCAGGATCGCGGCCAGCATGTGCCATAGATCGCCATCGGTGGTGCCGCGCGCCAAGGCGCGCCGGCAAGATCGTTCCGCCTGGGCGAGGTCGCCGGCGGCAAAATTTTCCGCCGCGCGCTCGGCATATTTACCGGAAGACCCGGAATTTGCGCTGAAAAGGCGGCTCGGCCGCGACATTGCCTCTCTCCCGCTGGCTGTGTGTAAGCAGCAGAGCAAAGAGCGTTCCAGTTTTGCGCGCAGGCCTCTCTGCGTGCTGTCGGTTCGCGGCTACACTGTCGCGACCCTGCAGGCAGAGGAATACGCGACGATGAGCGTTCACAACCAGATTTTTGAATTCGCCACCGAAGATGCCATCGCGCATCTGTGTGACAGCAGTGCGCGTATGCGCCGCATGATTGAACGCATCGGTCCGTTCCAGATGGAAGTGCGCGCCACGCCGAGTGTGTTTGCCGCGCTCGCTCAGTCAGTGGTCTATCAGCAGTTACATGGCAAGGCGGCGGCGACCATTTTCGAGCGTCTGTGCCAGCTCTTTCCGCGTCCGAGTGCAGGGCCGACCGCGGCCGGTCTCATTGAGCTTGACGATGCGACCTTGCGTAGCGCGGGTCTGTCGAGGAACAAGACCTTGGCCTTGCGTGATCTCGCGGCGCGCACGCTGGCCAAAGAAATTCCGACCATCAAACAGGCCGCCAGACTCGACAATGAAACGCTGATCACGCAACTGACCGCGGTGCGTGGTATCGGGCGCTGGACGGTGGAAATGCTGTTGATGTTCCGTCTCGGCCGGCCTGACGTGTTGCCGGTCGATGATTTCGGTGTGCGTAAGGGTTATATGCTGACTTTCGGCAAGAAAGAAATGCCGACCCCGCGCGAGCTCGCGCGTTATGGCGAACGCTGGGCGCCCTATCGCACCGTGGCAAGCTGGTATATGTGGCGTGCGGCGGATATCGGTTGAGTGGCGCATGGCCGGTGTTGCGACTTGACGCAAGGTTTGCGTAAGGCCGGCACTGCTAAGGTCGGCCGTGCCTGCGGCAAAGTGCCGCACGCCTCGCATCAAGAGGGTCGACCATGACATCCATTCGAATTCCCGCGTTATTGTTTATCGGCTTGCTGCCAATGCGTGCCGCCCTGGCTGTCGATAGTGGCGTACAACGCGCCGCCGATGGCACCGTGCAGGCCGTCACCGCACCGGTCAAAATCGTCGAAGGTATGCAGGAAGAAAATCGCCGCAATGGGCCGCTGGCCGGCGCGGTGGTGGGCACCGCCAAAGGCGCCGTGAACGCGGCAGGCGCGGTCATCGAAGGCGGCGCCGGCATCGCGGTCGGCACGCTGGAGGCAACCGTCGGGGTGGTAAAACGCGTGGTGCAGCCGCTGGGCGGCAATTAGATCACCTTTGAATGTGCGAATGAATTCGCAGCTACGGGGATGTCAGCAGCGCGTTTAATTCGGTGTCGGTCGGATACCGGCCGGTCGATTTTTTGGAATAGACCAGCGCACCATTGCGGCGGATGTCGAACACGCCGCCGCGGCCTTGCACCAATTCGACCTGGTGTTCAGCCCCTGCCAGTAATACATCCCTCGCACGGAGGGCTTTAGGCAGATAGTTTCACTGTACGCAGTATTCGATTTCGAATTTCATGGAACGCTTAAAAATCCCGTTGCGGCGCCCAGCTGTTCAATTCCAGCCGCAGGCGCAGTGAATTCAACAAACTGATCACACTGAACTGTCTGACCCGTTCGCGATCGCCCGGCAAGCGCACTTCTTCGACCCGCACTTCGTCGCCGATGGCGATGCCGAGATAGGTGGTGCCGGCGTTGGTGCCGGCAATCTTGCCCAAGTCATGTTCGCCGGTGGTGGCGAGCCCGATGTCAGTGCCGAAATGACTGCGCACCGCGCTCGCGAGAGCCGCCGCCGCTTCGCGTGTGCCGACCGTCGTCGCCGACACGCCCAGCACCCGTTCGCGCACACTGCCCGCACTGGCCACCAAGCCGCCGCGAAATACCACGCCGTCGCCATCGAGGGCCGACAGGCGCTGACTGGCGATACCGCCGCTGGTGACTTCGGCGATGGCGAGGGTCTGGCCGCGCTGGCGCAGATGCGACAACACCACCGACTCCATGGTCTCATCGTCGATACCGAAAACATAATGCCCGAGCACCTCGCGCACGCGTGTTTCTTCTTCGGCGATGAGGGTCGCGACCGCGGCGCTGTCCGCCGCCTTGGCGGTGATACGCACCTTGATGCCTTCGATGCCACTGGCGAGAAAGGCGATGGTCGGATTGCCGCTCGCTTCGAGCGCATCGATGTGCGGCGCCAGCAGTTCGGCGAGACGCGATTCACTGTGGCCCCAGGTGCGCAGCGTGCGGCTCGCGATGACATTGGACAATCCCGCGCGACGTTTCAGGTCGGGCAGGATGGTGCCGTTCATCATGGCGTGCATTTCATAGGGCACGCCGGGCACCGCGTACAAGACTTTCCCGCCTATCGGACAGATGAGGCCAGGTGCGGTGCCGGGCTGGTCGGGAATGGTGCTCGCGCCTATCGGCACATCGGCCTGACGCAGGTTGTTGTCTGACATCACGCGCCCACGCGATTCAAAGATATGACGGATGCGCTGCGCAATGTGCTCGTGCCGTTCCATCCCCACGCCCATGATGCTCGCAATCGCGTCGCGCGTGATGTCGTCCTGGGTCGGCCCGAGTCCGCCGCAGCAGATAACCGCGTCGCTGCGCGAGAGCGCCAACTGAATGCTGTCGATGATGCGCGCCAGGTTGTCGCCGACCTTGGTCTGAAAATGGGAGTCGATGCCGGCCATCGCCAGCTGCTCGCCTATCCACGACGAATTGGTGTCGATGATTTGACCGAGCAACAGCTCGGTGCCGATGGCGACCACTTCACAGCGCATGGCGGGGCTTCCTCAAGGGTGCGGACGATGGCGGGAGTCTAACAGCCTTGACGGGGCTGGTAATGAGGTGGTCCTGGGCTGTGCACCAGATTATTGTGGGTCAGACTTCAGTCTGACATTTGCGTTTGGATGCATAGCCGCTCCATTGAGTGTCAGACTGAAGTCTGACCCACAGCAAATGGGTTAAACCCGCCGTGTCGCGCGCACCTTCACCCCGTCGCTGGCGCCGATCGAGATGCCGCAACGCACTGGCCGCGATACTGCGCCGGCAGGTCGTTCCATGCGCAGCACAGTGAACAGGGTCGCCAGCACCACCTTCATTTCATACAGCGCAAACACCTGACCGAGGCAGGCACGATTGCCGCCACCGAAAGGCGTCCACTCATGGGGCGCGAACTTGCGTTCGAGAAAACGTTCGGGCCGGAAGCGCTGTGGTTCGGGATACAAGTCGGGACGCTGGTGGAGCAGATGAATGGCAGGACACAACATCACGCCGGGCGGATAGGTCACGCCATTGAGGGTGAGAGGAGTTTTCACCATACGCACCACGAAGGTCAGAATCGATCGCAGACGCAGACTTTCGCGGATAGCCGCATCGAGATAATCGAGCGCCATGATGTGTTCGGGGCCAGGCAGCGCCGTACCGCACACCGCGCGCAACTCGTCCTCGATACGCGCCACCACATCGGCGCGCGGCAGAATTTGTTCCAGCGCCCAGGCCAGCGACAGTGCGGTGGTGTCGTGACCGGCGGCGAGGATGGTGACCAACGCATCGCGCAGCTCGACATCACTCATGCCGCGCCCGTCTTCGTACTGCACCTGCAACAGGTCGGTCAGCAGGCACGGCGCTCGCGCGGCGGCCGCGAGGGCGCGCTGTGCGGCGATGACCTGATAAAGACGCGCATCGAAACGACGACGCAGCCGATAGAACGGCAGCACGCGCGATTGCTCGAAACGATGGGGTGGAAACAGGCGCCACAGGATCAAGACCAGCGGATGGCGCACTTCGCGCAACAGGCGGCCCATACTCGCCTGCAGGTCTTCGAAGTCCGCACCGGTGTCGACACCCAGCGCGGCACGCAGAATGACGCGCAGGGTAATACCCTGCATGGCGGTATCGGCGCGCACCACATCGCCCTGCGCCCACTGCTCGGCCACGGCCAGGGTCTCGCTCTGCATGGCGTCAAAGAAGGTACGCATACGCTCGCCCTTCAGCGGCGGCAACAGCACGCGACGCTGACGGGCGTGGGGCTCCTCGTCCAGCACCAGCACCGAGGTCTGTCCGACCAGAGTCGCAAGCAAGGCATTGCCCTCGCCCGCATGCAGCGCCGTTGGCTCGATTCGGAATACTTCGCGTATGTCCTCCGGGCGAGTCAGTTGCACCAGTTCGCCGAAACCGGCCAGCCGCATGGTGAAGGTCTCACCGTAACGGGCGCAGTCTTGCAGGTATTGCAGCGGTCGAAAGGAATAACGCAGCAGTTGCAGCACGGGGTGCTGAGGCGGTCCGGGCGGCAGATGGCTGTCCGTAGTCATGCGGGCAAAGATGAACCGCCACGACGCGTCTGACAATAGCCGTGGGTTGGAAAGACAGGCGCCGGGCGCCGCCCGCGCTTCGTATACTGTGGCGACAGTCGACCGCAGGAATACCACAACATGAATTTCACTATCATCGGCGCCGGTGCGCTGGGCAGCATCTTAGGCGCACATCTGCTGGCCGCCGGCCATGGCGTGGTGATGGTCGCGCGTGGCGCACGCGCGGCGCAGCTTCGAGCCCAAGGCCTGCGCGTGCGCGGCTTGCGGGATTTCGATCTCGCCTGTCAGGTCGTCGAAGCGGGTGCCGCCATCACTGCCCCCGGCGTAGTTATCTATACGGTCAAAACCTATCAGATGGACGAGGCACTGGCCGCTCATTCCACCCTCGTGCCGCAGGCGGTGTTCTCAGTCGCCAACGGCGTGATGAAAAACGAGCAACTGGCGGGGGTTTACGGTGCCGAGCGTGTGCTCGGCTGTATGGCCAATGTCAGCGGTGAGCTGCGCGCCGACGGCGTGGTGGAGTTCACGCGTAATGTGCGGATGCCGCTCGGGCCTTTGCCCGGTTATCGCGGTCCTGCGGCCGCGACTATCGCCACTGCCATCGATGCCGCAGGCGTGGTCACGCCGGCGGTCGAGGATATCGAGAGCGCGGAATGGTCGAAGTTCGCCGGCTGGCTGGCGATGTTCACGCTGGCGGTGATCGCGCGCACCACGACCGGTGTGTATCTCGAGAATCCCGGGCTGGCGGCGGTCGGCGTCAAGCTGGTGAGCGAAGCGGTGGCCCTGGCCCACGCGCGCGGCATCACGCTCGTCGACCAGTCGCCGATTCCTGTGTTGAGTGTAGCGAATGCGGCGACACCCGTGGAGGCGGTCGAAATCCTGCGCGATATCGGGCGCAATCTCATCAGCCAGGCGCCGACCCATCGCATGTCGGCGCTGCAGGATTTCGAGGCCGGCCGGCGCCTCGAAGTGCATGAGACCCTGGGTTATGCCTGCCGCGAGGCGCAACGCCTTGGTGTCGCGGCGCCGACCATCGCACTGTGTTACGAACTGGTGGCCGGACTCGACACTTTACCGCGCAGTCCATGAGGGCCGCGCGCGAGTGAACACACTCAATGGCGCCGGCAGATCTCGGTCGCAATCTGCTGCAGGGGCACGCTGCGTTCTACTGCGCCGCGCTTGACCGCTTCTTTGGGCATGCCATAGACCACGCAGCTCGCTTCATCCTGGGCGAGGGTATGGGCGCCGGCATCGCGCATTTCTTTCAAGCCCGCCGCGCCGTCGTCGCCCATGCCGGTCATGATCACACCCAGCGCGTTACGTCCGGCAACCTTGGCCGCCGAGCGGAATAACACATCGACCGACGGCCGGTGACGGCTGACCAGCGGCCCATCGATGACGTCGACGTGGTAATAGGCACCACTGCGTTTCAACAGCATGTGGCGACCACCCGGCGCGATCAGCGCGCGGCCCGGTATCACACGTTCATTGCCCTGCGCTTCCAGTACTTCGATAGTGCATTGCGAATTCAAGCGCGCCGCAAAGGCGGCGGTGAATTTCTCCGGCATGTGCTGCACGATGACGATGCCGGGCGCGGTGCGCGGCAACGCGGTCAACACCGCTTCCAGGGCCTGTGTGCCACCGGTCGAGGTGCCGATCACGACCACCGTCTCGGTGGTCTCGGCCATCGCGTGGGCACCCGGTGCGGCAAGCACCGCATCGGCATTCAATTTGGGGTTGGGTTGGAGCGTGGTTGGCGTGGAATCGCGACGCTGCGACACGCGTGCATGGGCTGCGCCCTTGATGGCTTCGACCAGATCGTGGCCGTTGTCTTCCAGATGTCTTTTTAATCCGACCTTGGGTTTGGTTACGATATCGACCGCGCCGGCGCTCAGGGCCTGCAAACTGGTCGCGGTGCCTTTTTCGGTCAGTGTCGAACAGATCACCACCGGCGTCGGATGTTCGCTCATGATTTTCTTCAGGAACGTGATGCCATCCATGCGTGGCATCTCGACGTCGAGCACGATCACGTCCGGCCACGCCTTCTGCATCTTGTCCAGGGCGTAGAGCGGGTCCGGAGCGACGCCGAGCAGGTGCAGGCCGGGTGCATCGTTAATGAGATCCGACACCACCTGACGCACCACGGCCGAATCGTCGATGACGAATACATTGACCGGTTTCATGCGTTTATCACCTTTTTCTGTTGCGGTTGAGGAGCGACCGGCGGCGCCACTGCGGTTTGATGCTTGACCCACACCGCGCCGTCCCACACATCCAGCATGATGACGCGATGTCCGGTGCCGCCGACATGCTGGGCCTTGAGCGGCAGGCCGAAGTGTTCGAGCAGCGCGAGGCCGGCCGAGATGTTCTTCTGGCCGATACTCATGCCCTGCGCTTTGCCGATGGCGGGGAACATGTCGCCACCACCGAACAATTTGATTTCGTAGTGCGCCGGGTTGGTGTAGTGCCGCGCGCATTCGTTGAGGAACATGAGATAAGCCTCATCGCCGTAACGTCCGTCGAGTTGCTCTTTGCGCAGCTGGCCGCGGCTCGGCAGCAAGTAGTGACACATCGCGCCGTGGCGTTGTTTCGGATGCCACATGGTCAAGGCCACGCAGGACCCGAGCAGCGTGCGCAAGCGGGTATCGCGATCGGTGGTGAACTGGAACTCCCCGGGTTCGAGGAATATTTCCATGTAATCACTGGGGCGGCGCTCGCGCGTCACGTTCAAAGTCTCCGGTAGATGGCGGGCTGCACCGCTTCCAGGGGCAGCTCCATGCCATGCAGGCTCTCCGAATGTCCGCAGAAAAAATAACCGCCCGGGCGCAGGTGCGTGCACAGACGTCGTACCACCTCGGCCTTGGTCTCGGCGTTGAAATAGATCAGCACATTGCGCAGGAAGATGAGATCGAACTGGCCGACATCCGGCAGCTTCTCGTTGAGATTGACCTGCCTGAAACTGGCCCACCGCCGTAACTCCGGGCCAATACGAAACGTGCCGTCCTGATTGCCAACGCCGCGCAGGCAATACTTGGTCAACAAGGCGCGTGGAATATGTTCGGCGCGCTCCATCGCATATTGCCCGCTCGCAGCCTGCGCCAGCACGCGCGTGCTCAAGTCCGAAGCGAGGATTTCCCAGCTGCCGTCGTTGAGTTTTTCTGCCAGGGACATGGCGATGCTCCACGGCTCTTCGCCGCTGGAACAAGCCGCGCTCCACACCCGGAACGAGGCGCCCGCGCGACGCTCCGGCAAGACTCGCGCACGCAGAAAATCAAAATGTTTGGGCTCGCGGAAAAAATAGGTCTCGTTGGTGGTCAAGAGGTCGAGCGCCATCTGGCTCTCCTCGCGAGCCTGACCGCTGCTGATCATCTGGTGGTAATCGGCATAGCTGCGCAGACCATGATGCAGCACTCGCTTCTGCAAGCGCCCCATCACCAACTGCTTCTTGGCATCGCTCATGGAGATGCCAGCCTTGGCGTAAACCCAATCGCGCAGCAGGCCGAATTCTCTGTCACTCAATAGCGGCGTGCTCATGGCAGTCCTCTTATTGTTCTGGTGGCGGGCATCGCTGCCGATGCCCGCACTCGCGTGCGATGTACTGACGAACGAACTCTAGGCCGCCTGCGCGGCGTGTTGTCCGAGCGCCGAGATCTCATCGACCGACAACACATGGTCGCTGTCCAGGACCACCACGAAGCTGCCGTCGACCTTGCCCATGCCCTTGATAAAATCAGCGCGCAGCCTGCTGCCGAAATTGGGCGGCGGCTCAATCTGGTCGCGCGGGATATCAATGACCTGATTGACGCCATCGACCACCACACCGATATCCAGCCATTCATCGCCCGACTGAATCTCGAGGATGACCACACACGAGCGCGGCGTGAGCACGCTCGCCGGGCGGCCGAAACGCACCGCCAGATCCACCACCGGCACCACCGCGCCGCGCAGGTTCAAAACGCCGCGCACACAAGGCGCCATCAAGGGCACGTTGGTGAGTTCCGGATATTCGAGTATCTCCTTGGTCACCAGGATCGGCAGGGCGAAGGTCTCATCGCCGAGGCGAAAGGTCAGATACTGCTGCTGCTCACCGCCGACACTGACGCCGGCGAGTTGATTTCTGTCATTGCTGTGCATGTTCATGTTCCTCAGAACTTGACGAATTCGGCGTCCGATGCCGATTCCACTGCGCGCGCGTGGCCGCCCGCGCGACTCACCCGTCGCACACTCTCACCGCGCCCGCTGTGCGAGAACTTTTCGGCTCCGCCACGACCGGTCTCAATCTTGAAGAAGCTCATGAGTTCACGCAGTTGCACGGCTTTGCCGTTCATTTCTTCGGCGGTCGCCGCCAGTTCTTCGGCCGCCGAGGCATTCTGCT
This sequence comes from Klebsiella pneumoniae, assembly GCA_945873015.1. Classification (GTDB taxonomy): domain Bacteria; phylum Pseudomonadota; class Gammaproteobacteria; genus JADJYF01. The sequence goes on along the minus strand of CAMCBY010000001.1, from coordinate 33,345 downwards.
GGGTCGCCTGGTTGAGCTGGTTGATGGCAGAGTTGATCTGCGCCGCACCGGTCGCCTGTTCACTCGAAGCGGCCGAGATCTCCTGCACCAGATCCGAGGTGCGCTGAATGGCCGGCACCATTTCTTCGAGCAGGTCGCCGGCCCGCTCGGCGAGGTTGACGCTGTTGCCGGCCAGGCCGCTGATCTCCTGCGCCGCCACCTGGCTGCGTTCGGCAAGCTTGCGCACCTCGGCCGCCACCACCGCAAAACCGCGACCATGTTCGCCGGCACGCGCGGCTTCGATGGCGGCGTTCAAGGCCAGCAGATTGGTCTGATAAGCGATGTCGTCGATGATGCCAATCTTCTCAGCGATGCTCTTCATGGCCTGCACAGTGTCACGCACCGCCTGGCCGCCGTCGGTTGCTTCCTGCGCCGCCTTGCTGGCAATGCCATCCGTGACCTTGGAGTTTTCGCTGTTTTGATTGATGGAAGCCGCCATCTGTTCGATGGACGCGCTCGATTCCTCGACGCTTGCCGCCTGTTCGGTCGCGGCCTGGCTTATGGCCTGGGCCGTGGCGCTGACTTGCTCGGCCGCATTCAAGATGCCTTCGGTGGTGCCGGTCACTTCGGTGAGCGTCATCGAAAGGCGGTCAACCACTTCGTTGCAGGCCTCCTTGAGTGCGCCGAAAGTGCCGCTGTAGTCATTGGTAATACGTTCGTCGAGACGGCCACTGGCAAGCGCCGCGAGCACCCGCAGCACTTCGTTCAGACCCGTATCGCAAGTGCCGACCAAGGCGTTGATGCCGTCGCACAACTGCTTGAAGAAACCTTCCTTGCCGGCCGCATCGAGACGGCTGGAGAAATCACCGGCGGAAGCGGCCGTCACCACACCACCGAGTTCACGTTCGACCGCCACTTCTTCGGTGCGGTCCTTCCATTCCACCACCGCCCCCTGGCGTTCACCGGCCTCATCGAAAATAGGCGAGGCGGTCAACGAGAAGGTACGTCCGCCAACCACGATCTGCGCACGATGTACACCGCGTAACTGACCAAGCAGATTGCGCTGGTGGGCAGGGTTCTTATGGAAGCCGTCAAAATTGACACCAATGAGTTTCTTGGCGTCGAAGTTGGCGAGTTCTTTGCGAATATCCGCTTCGGCGTTGAGCAACATGGCGCCGACCGAATGGTTCATATAACGGATAAAACCGTCCTTGTCGGCGATCATGACGTTGGTGGTGACGTTGTCGAGCGACTGACGCACGCGCAGATTCTCCACCTGGCGCGCCTGCGCCGCAGAGAGGTTTTCGCGGACCGTGTCCATCGCCTCGGTAATGACCGCCTTACGTCCAGGCAGGCGCTCCATCTCGCGGCTGAAGTCGCCCACGCCATAGAGTTTGATTAAGTCAACTATCTGCATCTTGACGTCGATATGCGACTGCACAAGCGCATTGATGGTGTCGGCGAGCGCGCGCTCATCGCCAGACAGATTACTGACGGGAACCTTGTAGTCGATGGCGCCGGCAGTATGCTGCTCCTGCATCTGTTTGACCGCCGCCAGCATTTCGGTAACTTGACGCGAACCGTTGTTGAACAAACCCATGATTGCCGCTCCTCGAAAGATTTAGATAAATAACGCGGTTACGCCACAGCCAAGGCTTGTGCCTTGTTGGCTTCCGCGTGTTTGATTAAACCCGGCACGTCGAGTATCAACGCGACCTCGCCGGTACCGAGGATGGTCGAACCACCGATCCCCTGCAGGAAAGTAAACAGCTTGCCGAGCGGTTTGATGACCGTCTGCAGCTCACCGAGCAATTCATCGACGACAATGCCGGCCTTGAGATTGCCGAAACGCACCACCACGATGTTCTCGCGTCGCCAGTCGGCGTCGCCGAGTTGAAAAGCGTCGCGCAGACGCAATACCGGCAGCGCCTCGCCGCGAATATTGAGAAAACCTTGTTTGCCGATGGCGTGGCGGTCTTCATGCGACAGTTCGAGACACTCCACCACCACATCGAGGGGCAGTACATAACGGGCCTGCCCCAAGCTGACCAGGAAACCGTCGATGATCGCGAGCGTCAGCGGCAGGCGGATGCGCATGGTGGTGCCGACGCCGGCCTGACTGTCGATTTCGATGGTGCCGCGCAAAGATTCGATATTGCGCCGGACCACGTCCATGCCAACACCGCGACCGGACAGATTGGATACCGCATCGGCGGTTGAGAAACCGGCCTCGAAGATCAACTGGTGAATCTCGCCCGCGCTCAAGGTGGCGCTGGCCTGGATCAGGCCGCGCTCAATCGCCTTGGCGCGAATCTTGTCGGCATTGAGGCCGGCGCCGTCGTCGCTGACTTCAATCACGATGCTGCCGGAGTCGTGAAAAGCGTTGAGACCCACCCGTGCGCGCACCGGTTTGCCGGCGGCGAGGCGTGCCTGCGCGCTCTCGATGCCATGGTCCATGGCGTTCCGCACCAGGTGCATGAGCGGGTCGCCAATACGTTCCACCACGGACTTATCGAGTTCAGTCTCGCCACCGTTGATGTCGAGCTCGATGTCCTTGCCTATCTCGCGGCTGACGTCGCGCACCACCCGCTGAAAGCGCTGGAAGGTGGGTCCGATCTGGACCATGCGCAGACCGAGCGCGCTGTCGCGTACTTCTTCAACCAAACGCGCGAGGGTGGTGGCGGACTCAACGATGTCACTGATGCCGGAGCGTTGAGCCATCGCGTGAATGCCGGAACCGGCAATCACCAGTTCGCCGACCAGGGTAATAAGCTGATCGAGTTTGTCTGCGTCGACGCGGATGAGACGACTGTCCTGCGATTTCTGTTGTTTGATCTGGCTCTGACGTTCAAGTGCGGCATCAACCACCGCGGGCGCGACACTGCCTTCCGCTATCAGGATTTCGCCGAGCGGACGCGCCACTTCCTGCGCTCGTTCGGCCTCCTGCATGGCGAGGCCGGCACGCAGCTCGCTGTCGGTGATGGCGGCGCTGGCGAGCAGAATCTCACCGAGTTTGATGTTCTGGTCAGGGAAGGCCGCAATCGATTCAAGGATGGTCTCAGTCGGCTGGCTAATCGTGATGGCACAATCGTCGCGCACAAAATCGAACACACCGTCGATGGTGCTGCGGTCGGCCGCACTCAAGAGATCGATTTTAAGGTCGAGATAACAAGCCTCGGGGTCGATGTCGGCCAGCGCCGGCAGGCGCTCGGCGCGAGTCTCGACGCAGGTCAGCTCACCGAGCGTGGCGAGATAACGAACGAAGGACAGCGGGTCCATGCCGTTGCGCAGCACTTCGGTGCCGAACTTGAGTTCGATATGCCAGTGCGCTGGCGCCGCCGGCGTCGTGGCCGGGTCGGGCACAGATACAGGCGCCGGTAGTGCGCGGTTATTCGGCGTGTCGCTGGTATAACGAGCCAGGTGCGCCACCAGTTCGGCATCTTTATCCAGCACGTCGGCGGGCAATACGGCGTCGCCGGTAGCGGGTTCAATCAATGTGCCGATGTGGTCACCACATAACAACAACAATGCGCTCAGTTCCTGGGTGAGGGCCTGTTGCCCGCAGCGCACCCGGTCGAGCACTGTTTCGACGTGATGGGTGAAATGCACAATGCTGTCGAAACCAAAAACGCCGGCCGATCCTTTGATGGTGTGCGCGGCGCGGAACACCGCGTCCAGCAACTCGCGGTCGTCGGGCTGGGTTTCCAGCGCCAGCAAGGATTCTTCCATCTGTTCGAGCAGCTCGCGGCTCTCGGCGATGAAGATCTGAAGAGCGGGATAAAGGTCCATTGACTAACCTCGCAACGCGCTCAAACGACCGCCGCCGGCGCCAGGAACCGGGGCAGGTTGAGCAGCGTGAATACTTCGGTGGTGACGGCGCTGTGTGCGGTGATGCGCAAGGGCCGGTTCAAGGCCTGACATTCGCGCTCCAGCAGCAACAGAAGCTGCACGCCGGCGCAGTCGAATTCACACACATCACTGAAATCGAGTTCGAGTTCCTGGCCGCGGCTCAAGGCTTCCTGCAAACGCGGTTGCAGGCTGGCGGCGCCATAGATAGTCAGCTCGTCACTGAAGGCGAGGCACAGAGCGGCCTTGGGTTCAGCGAGCATGTCGTCGATCATCGCGCCGGTTGCGGCGCTCACGGCAACACCAGCTTGGACACTGCGCTCAGCATCTGCTCGGGCTTGAACGGTTTGACCACCCAGGCCTTGGCGCCGGCCGCCTGACCTTCCTGTTTCTTGCCCTCCTGCGATTCGGTGGTGAGCATGATGATGGGCGTGAACTTGTAATTGGGGAGCTGTTTGACCTGTTTGACGAAGGTGATGCCGTCCATGTTTGGCATGTTGACGTCGCTAATGATGAGATTGATCTTCTGACCGGTCATCTTGGCCAGCGCGTCACGGCCGTCGCAGGCTTCCAGTACGTCGTAACCGCCGCCTTTCAGGGCAATGGCTACCACCTGACGCAGGGATGCGGAGTCGTCGACAATCATGATTGTTTTAGGCATGGCAGACCTCAGAAGAAAGTGATTTCAGTACTGGCGGCGGCGGCACGCGGGCCGTGGCCACTGCGTTCCTCGTCCATCGTGTAGGAACGCTCGAGTGTCGCCAGCAGACGCGAGACATCGCCGGGCGATATGGCATGTTGGTCCTGCAACTGGCTTTGCAGCGATGTGATGTTTTCGGTCACATGCATAAGGAGCTGGTTGATGCGGTCCTGAAACTGGAGCTGCTCGAGTGCGGCCGATACCGCGTCTTTGATTTCGAGCGACTCGGCGCGCAGTTGTTCGCCGGAAGTGTTCAGGCTGTCCATCGCAACCTTGAAATCGGCCACCACGCTCGAGATCTGGGTTTCACATTCGAGACGCGCGTGGGAATCGCGCTCGGCGGCGCTTTCGACCATCGCCGACGATTCGCGGATGCCGCGATTGATGAAGTCGATTTTCTGGCTGATGTTCTTGCCGATTTCGCCGGAGCGGGTCGAGAGCGTACGCACCTCGTCGGCCACCACCGCAAAACCGCGCCCGGCTTCGCCGGCGCGTGCCGCTTCGATCGCGGCATTGAGTGCCAGCAGGTTGGTCTGGTCAGCGATACTCGCCACATCGGTCGCCATCTGCTGCAGTTCGGAAGTGAACTGCACGAGGCGCTGACTCTCGGCGAGCAGCCGGTCTTTGTCGTTCAGGGTGTTGGTCAGGATCTCGCCGACCGACGCGAGGCGCGCTTCGCTGGCGGCGACCATCTGGCGCAGGCCCTCGTCCGGCCGGCCGTCGGCGCCACGCTCGAGGCCGGCGCTGCGATAAGAGGAGGCCACTGCGCCGTCGAGGCGCTCGACGATATGGGCGAAGTCGCGGGTCAGATGTACAACCGCGATTTCAATCTGCTCGCGCGCGGTAGCGAGCAATTGGGTCCAGGCCGGCAGCAACTGCTGACCAAGGGCGCCGAGGCTGGTGTCGTGCGCGGCATCCTGGCTGGCCTGCGCGCTGTCGCTGGCAGCCGCCTCCGCGGCCAGGGCGACCGCGAGGGCGCGGCGGTGCTGTTGGTAGGTGTGACGGTCGAGCAGCACGCCGCCGAGGAGCAGGCCGAGGGCGACCACGCCGTGAGTCACATCCAGTGGACCAAGCGTGGCCAGCGCCCCGGCCGAGACTGCCGCCAGCCCGGTGGAATACCAGCTTGGGCTACTGTGGGATTGGGTCATATCGTTCTCTCAAGTTCTGTTTGCCGCGCCAGGCACCGTAAGTGGGTGTCGACGACAGAGGCCTTGCGTAATCGGTTTAACCGAATCAACTTGTGAGGCTGTCGCGGTTACGACAGGTATCGGCGCTGGCACGGTCGCCTTTAACCGATTAATACGATATTTGCGGAAATTACTTAGGGTGCTGGATTCGTGCGGTGCGCGTTGTGCGAATGCACATTTGGCAGGAGCGTGCGCAGAGTTGCGCAAAGTCCGGGGCGAGCCGCTATGGGCCCGCCCCGGGAACGCGGGATCAGGCGAGGCCGAGCTTGGGTTTCACCCACGCGGCCAGTTTGGCGATGGCGTCGTCGGCCTCCGGCGCGCGACCGGCCATGAACTGGAAAACGTGCTGCATTTCGGGAAAAACGTCGCAGCGCACTTCGACGCCAGCAGCCTTGGCGCGCGCGGCGACGCGGGTGGCATCATCCATGATGGCTTCATAACCGCCGACCTGGATGTAGGTGGGCGGGTAACCACTGAAATCGGCATACAGCGGATTGACCAGCGGATCACGCGGCGAGGTTGCGCCAATGTAGAGCTGCGCCATGCCGACCGACATCTCTTTCGAGATCAGGCGCTCAACCTTGGCATTGGTCTCGAAGGACGGCGCGGTCGCTTCCATGTCGTACCACGGCGAGAGTGGCATCACCGCCGCCGGCAGGGCCAGGCCGCGGGCCTTGATGCCGAGCACAGCGGTGGTGCACAGATTGCCGCCGGCAGAATCACCGACCGTCGCGATGTGGCCAGGCTTGATACCCTGCGCCAGCAACCACTCGTAGACCTTCACGCATTCGTTCACTTGCGAGGGATGCTGATGCTCGGGCGCGCGTCCGTACTCGACTATCAGTGCGCGGCAACCCACCGCCTTGGCGATGTGGGCGAATAATTTGCGATGCGAGAAACGCGAGCCCGTCACACAGCCACCGCCGTGCAGACTCAACAGCACGCGGTCCTGGGCCGCCCCCTTCGGTACCGCCCACAGGCAGGGTGTGCCATTGGCATCGGCTTCAAGGTAGTCGACCCCACCGGGGTCGGCAGCCAGATCGCCGCATTTCTCCAGCATGTCGCGCAGTTCATCGATAGCCATCGCCGGATTGGCGGTCAGCGCAGCGACGAAACTGTCGAATAAATGATCAATTGCGGCAGCTTGTGGACTGGCCATGGTGTCTCCCCTCTTGTGTTGAATAGAAGCGGTCTCAAAATTAAGCGAGCGCAGTCAGTTCGTGCGTCGCCGGAGCGCAGAAACCGCAGCGTATACGGAAATACGTGAGGATTTCGAGCACCGCCGACGACACCTCCCTGTTAACCTCATGGCACGACAATGCCAGAATGCCGGTCGCCGCGATGCGACGGCCAGCCCAACCAAGGAATCCAGTCATGCCGAGCTACAAGGCGCCCATCGCCGACACCCAGTTCGTTCTGAACGACGTCATTCGTATCGCCGACTATGCCCATCTGCCTGGCTTTAGCGATGCAACGCCCGACCTGATTGCCGCAATTCTGGAGGAGGGTGCAAAATTCGTCGAAGAAGTTTTGCAGCCACTCAATCAAGTCGGTGACGACGTGGGTTGCACCCGCCATGCCGATGGCAGCGTGAGCGCGCCTCCCGGTTTCAAGCAAGCCTATCAGCAGTTCTGCGCGGGTGGCTGGATGGGGCTCTCGGTACCGACCGAGTTCGGCGGTCAGGGTTTACCCCATGTCATCGCCAATGCGTTTGAAGAATTCCTGATCTCATCGAACATGGCCTTTGCCATGTATCCCGGTCTGACCTTGGGTGCGATGGCCGCCATACGCGCTGTTGGTTCTCTTGACCAGCAGCAGACTTATCTGCCCAAGATGGCAGAGGGTGTGTGGACCGGCACCATGAATCTCACCGAGCCCCATTGCGGCACCGATCTTGGTCTGTTGCGCACCCGCGCCGAACCACAGAGTGATGGCAGCTATCGCATCACCGGCACCAAGATTTTTATCTCCGCCGGTGAGCACGACATGAGCGAGAACATCATCCACCTGGTGTTGGCCAAGATGCCCGACTCGCCGGACAGTGTGCGCGGCATTTCATTGTTCATCGTGCCGAAATTCCTGTTGAATGCCGATGGCACAGCGGGCGTGCGTAATGCGGTCTCGTGTGGCGCTATCGAGGAAAAAATGGGCATCCACGGCAATGCCACCTGTGTATTGAATTACGACGGCGCGACCGGTTATCTCATCGGCGAAAAAGAAAAGGGCATGCGCGCGATGTTCATCATGATGAACGCGGCGCGGCTCGGTGTCGGCGTGCAGGGCCTCGCCATATCGGAAGTGGCGTGTCAGAACGCCGCCAACTATGCGCGCGATCGTATCCAGGGCCGCGCACTGTCCGGCCCCAAGAACGCGTCCGCCGCCGCTGATCCCATCATCGTGCACGCCGATGTGCGACGCATGCTGATGAACGCGCGGGCTTTCAACGAAGGCGCACGAGCGCTGGCGCTGTGGGGCGCTTTGCAGGTCGATTTAATCCATCTTGCCGAGAGCGAGGAAGCGCGCACCCAGGCTGACGATTTGATCGGTCTGTTAACGCCGGTCATCAAGGGTTATTTCACCGACAAAGGTTATGAGAACGCCACCAACGCGCAACAGTGTTTCGGTGGCCACGGTTATATCCGCGAGTGGGGCATGGAGCAGTTCGTGCGCGACGCACGCATCGCGATGATCTACGAGGGCACCAATGGTATCCAGGCGCTCGATCTGGTCGGTCGCAAACTGCCGGCCAATGGGGGTCGCGCGCTGCGCACCTATATGAAAATCGTCGCCGACTTCATCGCCGCCCATAAGGACAATGAAGTGTTGGGGCCGATGGTCGCGGCCCTCGGTTGCGCGCAGGCTGACCTGCAGAACGCGACCGGCTGGTTGATGCGCAACGCGATGATGAAACCGGACAACGCCGGCGCCGCGGCGGTGCCCTACCTGCATCTCATGGCGCTGGTGATGTTTGGCCACATGTGGGGGCAGATTGCGCAAGCGGCGCAGGCAGCGCTCACCCGCGGCGCGGGTGATGCGACTTTCTATCAGAACAAACTCGTCACCGCGCGCTACTTTTTCTCGCACATGCTGCCCGAGACCTCGGTGCATCGCGCGCGGGTCGAAGCCGGCGCCGATAACCTCATGGCACTGGCGGCCGAAGCATTCTGAGCGGCGCAGACGGTGCCTGAGCCGGTGCGAATTTATTGGGTGTAGGTCTCAAACTGAGCGTCGGCACGTGATCTTTTTGTGGGTCAGACTTCAGTCTGACATTCACAGGCGATTGGCGGCAGGAGGCTTTCACGACAGTGTCAGACTGAAGTCTGACCCACAATGACCGGAACGCCCCTACCCGGCCCAGTTTGTTGCCGGGATTAAGCTCGGTACTATCAAGCGCTTGGTTCGTAACATCAGTTTCAGACCTACACCCAATTTATTCGCACCGGCGATGCAGTCATCAGCGCGGCACTGATGGCGCCCGCAGCCACGCCAGCGCGCGGGCTTCATCGTGAAAAATCGCGTCCTGGCTATATTGCGCAAACGCCTGGTACTGGCGGGAAACGCCGAACTGATCGGGCTACGCGACCAGGATCGCGGTTTTCCAGCCGACACCGTCGAGGCGCGGCACCACCACATCGCGTATCAATTCGTAAATCTCTTCACCACTTACTTTGACATCGGCCGCACGCAGGTCGGTCAAAGTGCGACGCAACGCCATCACCACCGCATCATCGAGATAGTGCAACCAATGGTTGCGAATATCGGCGGCGGTAATCTCACCCGTCCACACGGTCCTGACTATGCGGTGCTCGCTATCGATGGAATAGGAGATCGGCATCGCGCGGGATCCTGATGGGTGGCGTAGAAATGGCAACCAAGCCGACTAAGATTCGACGCTGCAGTGTATCTCGATACCGTGCGCCTCATCGCGCCTGCTCCAAGAGCGCGGCTGCATTCAGGGTTGGCGCGCGGGGCGACCCGGCGGCAACGCGCCATCGGCGCGCGCCTTCAGGTAACGGTACAACTGATCGACATGCGGAATGACATTGGGATTGCCCTTCCAGGCGGGCATCGCGCCGACCTGACCACGAAAACCATTCGTCACCACCTCAACGAAACGCGGGTGGTCGACGCGCTCGTGAAATCTGTCGAGCAGATTCGGTGCGAAGGTCGAGCCCAGGGCGCTGCCGCCGTGACAGACCTGGCATTGCGAAGCGAAGGTGCGCCAGCCGATGTAGGTGTCCTTATCGACGCTGCATTGTTCGGCGGCGCCCGCGCCGGGCGCACATTGCACGGTGTAGTTGGACTCCGTGCCGCTGGCGGCGACAGGTGCCGCGTCTGCGGGCGGTGCGACGGGGGCGGGATCGGATACGGGTGCGGCAGGTGCAGGCTCAGCGCTGACGACGGCGGTCGGTGCGGGCATTGCCGGCGGCGGTATCACGGCGCCTGGCGCAGTGACTTCGGTGGTCTCGGTGGCGCCAGCCGCGGTGGGCGCCGGCGGCGCATCGCCGCCGGAACAGGCGCATAACAACAGGCCGGCAGTCAGCAGCAGGACTGAACGAGGCAATTCCATGGCACGCGTCTCCGCCGAGGTGATGATTGCCATTGTGCCTGCGTGCCGCTGCGCCGCGGGCTGATCCTCATCAAGCGGGGCGCGTTGCGTGCGCCCCGCGTGATCAGAACTTCCCGGAGTCTCAGGTGCCGAGACGGCGCATGGCCTGCTCGGTCATATATCGCTCCACCAGGTTGTAATCCGGATCGAGCGCCGCGCCTTCGAAACCACGGCAACTCTTGCCGTGATGGAAGCGTGTCACGTCGTTGCGCTGTACGTCGTGACTGGTTGCCCACCACCAACTCCATTCCGGACGGCCGTCCTTGGCCGACATTTGTTGGGTATCGGTCTTGGCCTGCGAGCCGCCTCCTTCGAAGCCTTTCCACACCTCGCCACGGCGGTCGTAACTGACCGCCATGCTGGGCCCCATCATGCGCGCATCCATGTAGATGCGGCGTTTGCTGACCGGTGCGCGGCCGAAGCCGGTCGGTTCACCTTCGAACACGATGACTTCCGGAATCAGCGATTTACCAACGTAATAGTAGGTTTTGTCCTGTTTGCCACCGACCAGCGGAGGCAGCCAGTTTTCGTTGTCTGCGTGCCATTGCGAATGCACCGAGGCCAGCATCGGGCCGCGATGAATCACCTTGAAGTTGCCCCAGGTCAGCATCGGGTCGCCGGACGCCCAGGCATCAGACAGATAAAGATTCATGCCCGGCATATAGGGCTCGAAACGCTGGTCGGCGGGAAAGCGGCGCACCCGTTTGATGGTCGGCAGATAACCCCACAGGTCGGGAATCTTGCGCTGGTCGTAGGCCCAATGACTCAGAAAGGCGGTGCCCTTCATTTCCGGCGTGTAGGTAAACCAGATGACTTGCATGCGGGTCAGATCTTCGCGGCCCTGGTAGTAGGGGCCACCGGCATCGGGATGGACGAGGCCGGCGCACTGTTGCTCGCCCCACACCCAGTCGTATTCGTATTTAGCCTCGCCTTCCTTGTCCAGAGTGACCGCCGGAATGGGGTACAGCGCTTTGTCGTGGCGACCCCAACTCAGAGTGATGTTGGCGATAGCCTGGAAACCGTCCTGCACATCGGGAAATGGCAGGCCGCCTATCCACGGTTTGCCGTCCTGGGTGTAGACGTTGCCGTCTTCGCCGAATTTGGCCTGGCCCTGATTCTTGATGGTGGCGTCGAGAAAGTAGGGAGGAAAAAGTTTGGTCGCATCGTTTTCTTCGGGTTGAATGTAGAACTTGCGGCGATCCTGTTTGACCTCCTGATAGAGGATCGGATCGATGAGATCCTGCACCAGATCGACGCTGTCCGCGTCCATCACGTCGCCCGGTTTGACGCGACCCTTGGTATACGCCTCGATGCTGAGCAGTTCCTCAGGATAGGCCTTGGTGATGTCGCCGGCCGCGCAGATTTCGCCCCACAGCGAAGTCAGTACGCCAGCGCCGCCGATGCCGCGCGCGGTCTTGTCCATGAACAAACGTCGGCTGTAGTCAAAATCGAATTTGCGGATATGCATGCTTGAAACTCCCCTGTTGCCCGATACAGCGCCGGCGTGGCGCGGGTCTGTGTCCCGGCTGAGCCAGGCGCATGGCCTGCATCCCGCCTCGTGGATGACAAACTGCGACCGGGGGGACATTCTGTCAAATGATGTTATCGACTAGTTCCATGAGGTTTCCGAATGAATCGCGGTGCCCGCTCGCAGGTTGATCTGAAACGTATGCGCACCGTGATCGAGGTCGCGCGCACTGAGTCCATCACCACCGCCGCCCACACGCTGGGCCTGACTCAGTCGGCGGTGTCGCGCACAGTGGCCGAACTCGAAACCGCGCTCGGCCAACGACTGTTCGAGCGTTCCTCGCGCGGTATCGCGTTGACTGATGCCGGTCAGCGTCTGGTGGCGCGCGCCAAACGTCTGCTGGCCGATGTCGATGACTTGATTGCCGATGTGTCGTCGGACTCGCACCATATCACCGGGCGCCTGCGCCTGGGCCTCGGTATCACCGGTCATCATGCGTGCGCTGCGATTGCGGCGTTCGCCGGTCGCCATCCCGAGATTTCGGTGGAAACCACCCACGCCTCGGAGCAAACCCTGTGTCCGCGTCTGGTCCGAGGCGAGCTCGATCTTGTGATCGGTTCGTCGCGGTATCTCGAGCGCTGGCGTGAGCTTGAGGTGCGCACACTCGTGCAACTCTACCAGGCCTGCGTGGTGCGCAAAGATCACCCGCTCACCACTCTCGCCGCGCCCGACGAGGCAGAGATCCTGTCCTATCCTGTCATCCTGCCGCAGAGCATCGAGCCCAGTCATTCCGATCTCGCGCGGCGTTTTACCGAGCTTGGCCTGCCACCCTTGAAGCCGCAGTACGTGACCAACAGCTTTGAACTGATGCTGGCCCTGATTCGTGTCACCGATGCCTTTTTGTTGATGCTGCATCCGGCGCCCGACTTCGCCGGGCTTGGGCGTCACTTTGCGCTGCTGCGCGATGTGCTGCGCGTGCCGCCGCATTTTGTGAGCATCGCGCGCGCCAGCCGGCGACCGACGACCCAGGTAGTGAGTTTGTTCGAACAGGCCTTGGCCCAGGCATTCGACGGCGCGCCTTGCGCGCCTGCGCTGTGACTACGACGTATCAGTCAGCGCCTGGTGGATACATCTGCGCCGCAAGCGCCGTCCAGTTGGCAGTGAGATCGCTCGCCGTGATACTGGGCTGATCTTTCAACAGCAGCGTTTCGACCAGCGCGCTATCGGCGACCGATACACGCGGCAGAATCATCTGCCAGCAGATACGCACACCCGGCAGTGCAAAGATGCCGCGCGTCACGGTCAGCACGCTGTCAAAAGTGCTGGCGTCGAGCAGACCTGCGTTGCGCTGCCACTGCAGGTCGATGACATGCAGCACGATGATCCGGATCACGGCGCGCATCTGCCAAATTTCATCCGCATTCCACAGCACGCGCGGATCGCGCGCCTTCATGACCAAGGCAATGATGTGCGGGTCGGTCAGGCGCTGATTGAGTTCGATGGTGCGCGCGATGGTGGACTGGTGGACCAGCGCGCGCTGAGTTTTATCGCTTTGGCGCAGTTGCAGGCCGACGAACAACAGCGAGGCGACAATCGCGCCAGCGGCTGCAATCTGACTCAAGAAGTAGAGATTCTCCAGGGACATGGCGTGGCGCCGTAACGAGAGAAGTGCCTATTGTGCCGGCAACGCATCGTAATAGCGCTGCACATCGGCCAGCAATTCGGTGGACTGAGTGCCTTTCAGGAGTCGGCGTAGCTCACGGCGCGCTTCGGCGCCGCGGCCGAGTTCATGCAAGGCCTGCGCGAGGTGATACCGGGTGAGGGGATTGCCATCGCGTGACAGCGCATTGCGCAGCAGCTCGAGGCCGCCCTCAGCGTCGCCCGAGGTGACGATGATCCAGCCGAGGGTGTCCTGCGCGAGTGCTGAGTCGGGCGCCAGTCGCAGCGCGCGTTCGGCGGTTTTACGGGCTCGCGGGTCGCCATCGAGTTGATACAGCCGCGCGAGATTGGCCTGTAGTTGCGCATCGCCCGGCAGCGCCTCGATCAGTTGCTCATGCAGGCTGCGCGCCTCGCGCAACTTGTTCAGGCGCAGATAAAGCAGCGCCAGCGCCTGACGCGCGTCGATATCCTCAGCGTGCCTTGCGCTCCACAGTTCGAGCGTGTCGGCCGCCTCGGCGGGACGGCCGCCGGCCACCAGCGCATCGGCCAGGCCGAGCGCGCCGAGGCTGCTCGGCATCGCCGCTTGCGCCGCGCGGTAGGCCTTCGCTGCCGCTGTCGCGTCGCCGCGGTGCAATTCCAGTTCGCCGCTCATGATGTCGGCCAAGGCCCTGCCGCTGGCATCCTCGCGCAGGGTGGCGATAGCTTCGTCGGCACCGCGGTAATCGCCGCGCTGGATAGCGAGTCGTATGAGGGCGTCCCGCGCCTGCGCCGAAGCCGACGAATTGAGTGCTTTGCGCAGCGTCTGTTGCGCCTGTTCAAAGTCTTCGAGTTGTGCCTGCCGGGTGGCGATACGCATCAACTGTTCGCCGTCGAAACCGGCGTAGCGCGCCGCGTCGCGGTAGTGGCGCAAAGCTTGATCAGTGCGTCCGCGGGCAGCTTGGGCGGCGGCCAGCGCTTCGACTGCAAGCGCGCGCTCGGGATGACGTTCGGCCAGTCGCGACGCGATGGCCAGCGCCTCATCGAGTTGTCCGAGGGCGAGCTTCAAGTCGACCAACTGCGCCACCGGCGCGAGCGCATCGGGTTGCGCGGCAACGGCCTGCTCGAGCCACTGCGCCGCACCCGCGCGGTCGTCTTCGGCAAGCGCGATGTCGGCCAGCGCGGTCAAGGCCGCGGCGGCGGGCGGTTGGCGGCTGGCCAGGCTTTGCAGTCGCGCGCGCGCGGAATCGATATCGCCGGCCGCGAGCGACAGGCGCGCGAGGTTGTAGCTCGGCGGCGTGAAATCGGGCGCATGCAGCAGAGCCGCGGCAAACGCTGCGCGCGCACCGGTCTGGTCACCCAGGCTGGCTCTGACCACGCCAAGCAGATTGAGAACGCGCGCGTCCTGGCCATATTTCTCGAGCAGCGCTTCGATGGTAGCGAGTGCCCGCTCACCGTCGCCAGCCTTCAATTGCAGGACCGTCAGCAGCATCGGCGCGCCGCGTCCGACCTCGGCATCCGCCACGGCCTCGGCCAGTCCGATCTGCGCACCATCGACGTTGCCCACACCAAGCCGCGCCAGCGCCAGTGTCGTGAGAGCGGCGTGGTCTGCCGGAGCCAAGGTCAGCAGACGCGCAAAGGCGGCTTCCGCCTCGCTGTACTGGCCGCTCTGTAAATAGGCCTGACCGACGCTGCGCAGCAGGTCGAGGTTGCGTGGATCCTGTCGCGCCAACGGCGCCAGGACCGCAGCGGCCTGTTTGGCCTCGCCGAGCGCAAGCAGCACTTCGGCGTGCAGGCGGCGCATGGCGATGTCGTTGGGGCGCTGCTCGACGTAACGGGCCAGATATTTATCGGCCCGCACCCGGTCGCCGTTCGCATAGTGCACCAGCGCAGCGATGCGCAGCAGTTGCGGTTCGGCTTCGATGGTCTGGTCGGCGTATTGACTGAGCGTGCCGCTGACCTCGGCGAGTGCGGCATTACTGCCGGCGTCATGGTCTTTGTGCAGGATCTGCCAGCGCAGGAATGCCGCGCTGAGGTCGTTCGGACGTTTGTGCTGCACCCATTCGACATCGGCCAGGGCGGCCTGCCGCGCACCGCGTTTGAACAGCACGCTGGCGCGCGCGAGCCGCACACGCAGTGCGTTGGCGTCGAGTTGCACAGCGTGCTCATAGGCCGCGAGTGCCGCGCTGTCGTCGCCCTGCTCGCGCAGCACCTCGCCTTTGCGAAACCACGCTTCGACATCGCTGGGGGCGAGGCGCAACGCATCTTCGATTAGCGCCAAGGCGCTGTCGTTGCGGCTTTGCGCGGCGGCCACCAGAGCCTGGCCGAGCAGTGGTTCCGCGCGCTCGGGCGCGAGTGCGGCGGCGCGTTCGAAATTCTGCGCCGCGAGCTCATGCTGGCCAAGTTCGAATTGCGCGCGACCGCGCAACAGCTCGACTTCAAAGTTGCCGCGCCGCTCGCCGCTCGCAGTGTCGATGGTGTCGAGCAGCACGGTGTATTGGCGCTGCGCAAGCAGCGCGTTGCCGAGCAGCGGAAATACGGCATGGCGCGCGGCCCCTAACGACAAGGCGAGGCGCAGTTCTTTTTCGGCGCCGGCCGCGTCGCCTTGGTTCAGGCGCGCGGTGCCGAGCGCAATGCGCGCCGGCAGATGGTTGGGGTCTTGTTGCACCACCTGCTGGAACTGGCCGATGGCGGCGAAGGTGTCGCCCTGCTGCATCTGCGCCAGGCCAAGTTCGTAGGTCGCGGTTGCACCGTCTTCGGCGGCTGCGCTCAACGCGCACAGCAACAGGGGCACGACCAGACGCCAGCGTGTGTTCTGCGGCGAGGGTCGATGACAGCGAGAGACGCGGTCTGTCATGGCGAGTTGGGCGTTACGCCGCGGCATCCGCCGCGATGCAGGTGGAGGTCGGCGGAAACGAACGCCACCGTGGCCTTCAGACGCAGTTGGGCTCGCTAACCGCGTCGCTTTGGCCGCGACGCCAGCGCAGGCACAGCGCCAGCAGGCCGGCACCCACGAGCGCCAGCGTGCCGGGCTCCGGCACTGCAACGTTTGCGGCCAGCAGCGACCTGGCGCTGACCAGACTTGAGATTTCCTGAACTGCGCTTTCGCCTGCGCCGCCCAGTTCGTCGTCGAAATCGTAGAGCGCCACATAAGCGCTATCACCCAGCCCACCGGCCGCCGTATCCAACAGCGGGGCGTCGGGCATCGGCACTGGACTGACTTCGCTGACCAGCGCGGCCAGGACTTCCAGTTGCGCTGGCGCTGACTCGCCGGGCGCATCGAAATCAAAATCGAACAACTGATTGGCGGTGTCGTTGAGGACCAGCACGCTGCCGCTATGGGCGAAGGCGCGCATGTCGTGGCGGGTGCCGAGATCCGACTGGGCAGTGGTCTTGACGCGTTTGGTGTTCTTGAACACCACGTGGCGACGTTTGGACTCGGACGACTGCGCGCTGCGCTTGAATGGATCTACGGCACCCCGTCCACGGGCGCTGAGAGCGGATAAAAGCGGACTGTCGCAGGCGCCCTTATCACCGCGCGGGCAGGGCAGACGTTCCTGCGCGAATGCACCAGACTGCCCGCCCCGTTGCGCGAGCCACACACCGAAGGCTGGCGTATCGCTGGTTTTGGCGTGGGCCGACAGGCTGAGCGCGCCCGACAGCATGGCTAGTGCGAATCTACGTTTGATGCCGTCCATGTTGCCCGCCCCTGTCACCGAAAACCGCGTTTTAAGGCGACTTGCGACGCTTCAGCAGCGTGGCGCGCCGACCGGTTCAGCCGCCGCGATACAAGTCCGAGACTTCGATTTCTATAGAACGCCTCACGTTGCTCGCATTAAATCTGCGTTCTATTACAACTGATTGTAGAGGATTGTTAATTGTGGATCGTGACACTCAAACGGGTGATGTTCGTCGTGAACGTGATATGCGCCACGTTTCGCGCCACATTGGGCAGCGCCTGTGCGCCGCGGGCGAGCTCACCCGCGGTGCGGAGGGGTTCCCTCTGTGGGACGCCTTATAGACCGGGTTCGTGTGCAACCTGACCGGCATGAAACTCGCTGTAAACGTAAACCGGTATCGCAAGCTCGCCGAGGCGGCTCTCGATCACGGGTTTGACCTCGCTCCACTCAAGGCCGCCGACGCCGGTCGCGAGGCGCGGCAGGGCGAGCGAGGTAAACCCCTCGCTGACGGCCAATTGCGCCAGTTCGCGCAAAGCATCGCGAACGTGTTTCAAGCTCGCCTTGCCGGGGCGCGCGCCATGCTCGTAACCACCTTCCTGGGTCAGCAGGTTGACGATGCGCACGCCGCCGGCGCCGCTCCAGATCCAGGCCCCGCCCACCGCCGGGTGCTGCTGATTACACCAGTGATGAAAATCCTTGTGCATGGCGGGAAATTTGTCGTGTAGCGCAAGCGCCAGGCCTTGCTTCATCGGATCGTTCGGGGCGACGCCGTGCGCAATCACCTGCGCCTTGCTGAGCAGGATGTCTCCGGAGACTTCGTAAATCATGTTCTACCTTTCGCGCTGCTGTGTGGATGAATTCATCATCCGGCACGCGTCACGTACGGGTCTTGATCTACGGCAGGGAACGGCGCGCGCGCAGCGCCTGACTCACGGTTGCTTGGGCGGGTTGTCGCCGATTCGCTGCTGGCGCGGCTCGCGGACGCGGCGCGCCTGCCAGAAACGTTGCCGCCAGTAGCCGTCGGACAGTGCCGAGATCATCACCCCACGGCGCGTTGAGGCGTGCATGAATTGCCCGTGATCGAGATAGATGCCGACATGGCGCATCGCGCTGCCGGTTTTGAAGAACACCAGATCGCCGGTGCGCAGTTGGTCCGCCACAATGCCGCGCCCAAGCGTGGCCTGTTCCTCTACCGTGCGTGGCAGGCGGGTATTGAGCAAGGCTTTGAACGTCACCAGTACAAATCCCGAGCAGTCGATGCCACGCGTGGTGAGTCCGCCCATACGATAGGGCGTGCCCTTCCATAACCTGTAATGCCGCTGGAGGTGGCCGCGCAGCAACGCAGCATCATCGCTCGCCGCCGGCGCCGCTGGCGGCGCGGGTCTGATCATCGGCGCCGGTGCGGGCGGCGGCGCAGGTGTTTCGCGCGGGCCGAAAAGACCGCAGCCGACCAGATTGAGCAGTACTGCCAGCAACGCCAGCAAACGCCGTGCGCGGAGCGGTATGAAGCGTGGAACGTGGGCGGTCACAATGGCAATCAGCGAGCTGGACAGGCAGCGGGCCGGCGGCTGCAAAACAAACGGGTAGCGGGCCGCGCCCGGCGCAATGCCGCGGCCGGCGCAATCCTCGGCCTTCAATGACTGCCGCGCAAGACCAGCGGCGCACACAGCGCGATGGCGAGCATCACCAGCGCCTGCCAGCCGACAAACAACACGCTGATTTCGATAACTTCATCCATCGCCGGAAATGTGTCCCACAGCCATTGCACCGCTTGCGCAACGAGCGCGCCGGTCAACACGATGGCGCATAACGCTAAGGCAATGCCGTGGCGCCACGCCCACGCCCAGACCAAACCCAAGGACAATACCCCGGCGCCGAGCGCCCCGGCCGCCAGCATGGGCAACGGCCGGCCATGCATGTAACCGATATCGACCGACGCGCGCCACGCCAGCACGCTGGTGACCACAATGATGAGATAAGTCAGCCCGTGGTGACGCGGCGGTGCGAAACTCGCGTAGCGACCGAGCGCGTACAGCACGGTACCGAAAATCACGCCGGGAAAGATTTTGATGAGCAAGGAATTCTGTGGCGTAAGCAGACCACCTAACCAGCACAGCAGACCGGATACCACTCCAGCGGCGAGAAATTTGAGCGCCAGATAGCGTGGCGTGGTCACCATCGTGACCCGTGAGTATCAGCCACTCGAAAATGCAGCACGCTTCGGTCTCCAGGCGTCGCGCGTGAAATGCGCGTCGACGAAGCCAAGGATAGAGCGCGCGGGGCGGAAAATAAATCGACGCGCAGATGCGCGTCGTTAGCAGGCAATGGGCCGCGCCGCAGTCCCGGCGCGCAGTGCGTGCCGGGAGCGAACGCGGCAGCGCAGACTAGAAGCGGTCTCTAAATAGCTGCGCTTGTCATTTTGCGCGTCGGCGGTGCTCGAAAGCCTCACGTAGTTCTGTATACGCTGCGGTTTCTCCGCGCCGGCGACGCGCAAACTGACTGCGCTCGCTGAGTTTTTTGAGACCGCTTCTAGTTGTCCGATGCCGGCAGCGTGGCTGCGTAGGTGCTGCTGGCCGCGTTGGTGACGGGCGAGGCTGGCGTATTGAGGTTGTCGCTGTTGATGCACACCGGATGACCAAAACCGCCGGCGCTCGCGCCTGCGTCGATATCAAACACGATGCTGTCGATGTGCTGCGCATCCGGACCGACACCGCCGACACCGGCGAGGTTGTCGAGCTCGAGGTTGTTACGCACGCGCCAGGCAATCGCGTGATCGGCGCAAGAGGTGTCACCACTCAAACCAATTGCACCCACCACCTTGTGACTGGTGTTGTACAACGCGAGGCCACCGCCGAACACATTCACGCCACCGGGACGCTCGCCGACCATCGGATCGTTGCGTTTGCCGAATTTCGAGGGCGACCCTTTGTAAGCGACATCGGTGTCAACCGGATTGCTCTCCTGCAGGCCGTACAGGCTGCCACCCGGCTGCACTGCGGAATACAGATTGGCGGTCGACAGAGACAGAGTATCGAGACTGAAGGCGTTTGCAGTGTTGGCCTTCTGCGCCGAGATCACGCGGCTGCCGGGCCACTGCGAATTGCGATTGGGACCGGAGAACGCGACTGCGCAGACCACGCCGTCGCGGTTAACCAGGGTCGCCCACATATTCAGGTTCAGACCGGATACGTCGGCGGTGACGGCGCTGTTGAGCGCGGTTTGCAGGACGGCGTGAATGCCGCCAGAGGTGGTGTCGAGGGCGCTCGCGAGCACCTTGCAAGCCGAGGCGCCACCGCCTTTGCTGTCGTCACTGCGGTCTTTGTCTTTACCTTTGCTGTCGGCCATGACCGTGCCGGCGCTGGTAGCGAGGGCAAGGGCGATAGCGAAGGCCAGACCGGTTTTGGATTGTTTGATCACGGGGAGCTCCCACTGGTTTTTCTTGAATTCTGTCGCCGGGTCGAAGCGTGTCCGACCGCGAGCGCGCACTATCGAAGCGCGCGTTGCATTTTGGAAGTGCGGCGCTCCGATAATGTGAAGGTGTTCGAATTTCGCGTGACTGCACGGCACGCGAACGTGACCTGTATCGCACTCGCGCAACGGCGCTGCGCCGCGCTCAGTCCTCGCGCGGCATGATGCCGGTCAACGAGGCGCGGGCCGAGATCTCTATCCAGTTACCATCCGGATCGGCGATGAAGCCATAGCGCGCGACCTTGGGGAAGGTCTGACATTTCTGCACATAGTGGCCGCCGCGCTTTTCAATGGCTTCGCACTCGACATCGGCATCGAAGATCTGCACGGTCAGATAGCGGAAGTTCGGGCCGACGAAGTTCTCAATCTGACCGCCACCTGGCCCTTCGACCACGAACAGCAGACTGTCACCGCAACGCGCGACCCGCGGCGCGACCCGTTCGAACTCCATCGCCTCGATATAAAAACGCATCATGCGCTCCGGATCGGGGGTGCTGACCGTGATGCCGATGCCGACCACACCGTCGGTGCCTGGCGGCACCAGGCGCACCGGCTCACCGCCGGGATTAGGGCCCTGCCATAGCGGCTGTCCGGCGCGCGCGATGGTCAGCCCGACGTAGCCGGTCGGGGGAGTGGGTTCAAACGGGGTCGGATACTGATTGACCTTGATGACCGAGTCATGGGCGTCGTAACGATGCTGTACCCAGCCATCGCCGAAACTCAACTCGTGGTCCAGGCGCAGGCCACAAGTGTCACCCCAGAAGCGCCGATGCGCTTCGATGTCGTTGGTGAACATGCCGATGTCGATATGTTGTTTGGCCAGCCGCATGGTGGTTCCCCCTCAGGACGGAAGTGCGTCGACGGCGTCGTTGTCGATGGCCTGGTAGGCACCATCGGTCACCATCTTCATGAACAGGCGATCGCCTCTCTCGGTTTTCTTGACGATCACGGTGGCGGCAATCGCGACCACCAGCACCGCAAAGCTGTAGTGCCGATAGTCGGCCATCAAATGATTGAAGTCATAGTCCTTGACGCCGCGTGCATGCAAGGCGGCGAGATACTCGCGCAGCAAGTCATGCTCGACCGACTTGCGCGTGGCACGGTCGAAAGCGCTGCCGAGAAAATAGGCGACATCCATGCCGGTACCGAGATAGGCGCTGGTCTGCCAATCGACGACACAAATGCGCTCGCCACCGAACAGCATGTTGTCGACGCGAAAATCGTTATGCGAAAAACATTTCGGTGCCGGTCGCGGTGCGTTCCAGGCGGCGTGACAGGCGACGAACTTTTCGCACACCTTGATCACCGCCGGGTCCATCTGCGCGGCATAGTTGGCGACGAAATAATCCCACGATGATTCCAGCAACTCGGTGGTGTAGAAACCTTGCGCGCCGGGCGGCACATATAACCACGGCTGGCGCTCGAGTTCGGCGTCATTCCAGAACGCAGCGTGCAGCATGGCGCCTTCGGTGAGCGCCTTGCGCGCATTGTCGACCGAGCAGCCCTGCATGTGATCGCCGGTGATGGCCGGCGCCATGTCCTCCAGCAGCAGCACAAAATTGCCATCGTTGGCATCGTATTCGGCGACATAGACCTTGGGCGTGTGGATCACCGCGCGATGAGCGAGTTCGCGATAGAACATCACCTCAGAGCGATAAAAGCCCAGATCACGACCACTGGCGGCAGCGACCGCGTTATCGGAAGGAAACTTGCCGACCAGCGTGCGCGGCGCATGGGCCGGCGCCTGGCCCTGGTAACGCAATACGAAACGTTTGGTCTCACCAAGCTGACCGGTGCCGACGTCAGACACACCGAAGTCAGTCACGGTGGCGTTTATGCCCTTGTTCTGCAGCGCGGCGCTCAGCCAGGCAGCGGTGATCTGGTCGTGCCGCGGCACGGCTGTCAGCTCAGTCATCGAAAGCGTCTCCGCGCACCGCACGTGTCACCATGGCACGCACCAGCGCCGCCGAATCTTAACCACCGGGTGCAGTGAATGAAAGGCGCCGGTGTAGCGCGCTGCTGTCACTCAACGCAGCGTCACTGCCTCTTTATCGTTGCGTGCGCCTGGCATGGCCGGCCGCCACTGATTCAAGACCGCAGCCCATGTCCGACGCCGACCTGTTCCAGCAAATTGACGGTCTCAGACAAGGGCAATCCCACCACCGCGCCATAGCTGCCGTCGATGCGTTTGATCAACGCGCCGCCCAATCCCTGAATGCCATAGGCGCCGGCCTTGTCCGCCGGTTCGCCGCTGCGCCAGTAGGCTGCGATGGTGGCGGCGTCGAGGATGCGAAACTCGACGCGGGTTTTCACCACCTCGGTGTAGTGCCGGCCATCGACACTCACCACCACCGCGGTAAACACCTCATGCCAGCGCCCCGACAAACGCGTGAGCATGCCGCTGGCATCGGCCTCATCGCGCGGCTTGCCGAAGATCTCGCCGTCAATGCTGACGGTGGTGTCGGCGGCTAATACCACGGCGCCCGGCGCAAGTCCGGCCTGACCCGCGCGCGCCTTGTGTTCGGCCACCCGCTTGACGTAGTCAGCCGGCAACTCTGCCGCCTGCTGGCTTTCATCAACCTCGACGTCAACCAGCACAAAATCCACGCCGAGCAAACGCAGCAATTCGGCGCGACGCGGCGAGCGGGAGGCAAGATGCAGCAGCGGTGTGGTGTTATTCATGGGCGATGGTAGGGATGGCCGGCGAGGATGCTCGCCGCGCGGTAGAGTTGTTCGGCCACCACCACCTGCACGAACAGATGGGGCAGGGTCAGACGCGACAAAGACCAGCGCTCTGCGGCGGCGCCCAACACCTGCGCATCAAAACCGTCGGCGCCGCCGACCGCAAGCGACACATGGCCATGACGCTCACGCCAGGTGCCGAAACGGGTCGCGAGTTCAACGCTGGTCAACTCCTCACCCCGCTCATCGAGCGCAATCAGATGGGTGCCGGGCTTCAGCGCTTTGATGATGCGCTGGCCCTCGTCGCGACGACGCACGGCACTGTCGGCGCCGTCGGGGCCAGGATTGAGATAACGGAAACGCAGTTCATCGCTGCGCGCGAGGCGTTTGCTGTAGTCGGCGCAGACCTCGGCCACCCACGCCGGCGGGCGACGGCACACGCACAGCACCTCGATGAACATCGCAACCAGGATTCAGGCCGGGCCGGCTTCCAGCTCTATCGGCGCGCGCTGTTCCCAGAGTTTCTCGAGCTGATAGAAAGCGCGGGTTTCGGCCTGCATGACATGCACCACCACACCGCCGAGATCGATCAGAATCCACTCGCTTTCGCGTTCACCTTCGATACCGATGACCGGCTGACCGAGCTCGCGCGAGGTATCCATGACCCGATGAGCCAAGGCCCGCACCTGCCGCGATGAGCGGCCCGAGGCGATGATCATGTAATCAGTGATAACCGTCAGCTTGCGCACATCAAGCACGCGGATATCGACCGCTTTGCCGTCATCCAGCGCCGCTTCGACGCGCTTGGCGAGGGTCGCCAGTGCCTTGTCTTCTTTTTTGCTCATGAGAGATAGAGAGAGTGTTCGATGATGAGGTCGTCGACGGATTCCGGCACCAGATGCCGAATCACACGGCCGGCGGCACGACGCGCGCGCAGCTCGCTGGAGGCAATGTGAAGCAGGGGGATATCGAGAAAAAACACCCGGCCGGCGCGCATGTCATGGAGGTCATCCACCCGCGCAGCCTGCGCATTCGCTACCAGTTCGTCAAGCGCGGGGTCGTGGGCGGTGCCGATGTCGGGCCGCGCCGCGACCACGATGTGGGCCAGTGACAGCAGTTCGTCGGCGCGCCGCCAGCGCGGCAGTCCGTGGAAAGCATCACGGCCAATCAACATACACAACGAGCGATCCGGCCAACGCGCACGCATGACTTCCAGGGTGTCGATGGAGTAACTCACGCCGCCGCGCTCGATTTCGCAGTTGTCGACCACCAGCGGTGGGCGCGCCGCCGCCGTCAGCATCGCGGCGCGCAGAGCGGGTGAAGCGAGCGGACCGGCACGGTGATAGGGTTCGTTTAATGGAATCAAACGCACATGATCGAGCGCCAGCGCCTCGCAGGCCTCGATGGCAACACGCAGATGACCGTTATGCACCGGGTCGAAGGTGCCGCCCATGAGGCCGACAGGGCGACCGGCAGCCCGCACGCGCGCCACCGCGCTCATCGCGCGGCCCCGGCGCGATTCGACTCAGGAACGGATATGGCCGTCTCCCAGCACGATCCATTTCTGGGACGTGAGGCCTTCGAGGCCGACTGGCCCGCGCGCATGGAATTTGTCGGTGCTGATGCCGATTTCGGCGCCGAGCCCGTATTCAAAACCGTCGGCGAAGCGGGTCGAGGCATTGACCATCACCGAGCTTGAATCAACCTCGGCGAGAAAGCGCCGCGCATTGACGAAGTTTTCGGTGACGATGGCATCGGTGTGCAAAGAACCATAGCGGGTGATGTGATCAAGCGCCGCGTCGAAATCATCGACAATACGCACCGCGAGTATCGGCGCCAGATATTCGGCGTACCAATCCTCTTCGCTGGCGGCGATGACTTTGTCGTAGAGCGTGCGCGTGCGCGCGCAACCGCGCAGCTCAACGCCTGCTGCATGCAAGGCGGCGAGGATAGTCGGATACAGGCGCGCCGCCACCGCCGGTGTGGCGAGCAGGGTTTCCATGGTGTTGCAGGTGCCGTAACGCTGGGTCTTGGCATTGACGACGATGGCAAGCGCCTTGGCCGCATCGGCGCTGTCGTCGAGAAACACATGGCACACGCCATCGAGATGTTTGATGACCGGCATACGCGCCTCGCGGCTGACGCGTTCGATGAGGCTCTTGCCGCCGCGCGGCACGATCACATCGACGTATTTATCCTGCGCGAGCAGGGCGCCGACCGCCGCGCGGTCGGTGGTCGCGATGACCTGCACACCGGTGGCCGGCAAGCCGGCCTGTTCGAGACCATGATGCACACATTGCGCAATCAACTGATTCGAGCGCAAGGCTTCCGAGCCGCCGCGCAAAATCGCGGCATTGCCCGACTTCAGACACAACGCCGCTGCATCCGCCGTCACGTTGGGCCGCGCTTCGTAGATGATGCCAACCACACCGAGCGGCACGCGCATGCGCCCGACCTGAATACCGGTGGGGCGAAATTCGAGATCGGTAATGCCACCGACAGGATCGGCGAGCGCCGCCACTTCGGCCACCCCGGCCGCCATCGCTTCGACCCGCGCCGGGTTGAGCGTGAGGCGTTCGACCATTGCGGCATCAAGACCAACGGCCGCCGCAACGTCGGCCCGATTGGCGGCCAGAATCTCCGCCGCCTGCGCACGTATACGCGCCGCAATGGCGAGCAGTGCGGCATTTTTCTCGGCGCTGGTGGCGCGCGCCATCGCGCGACTCGCAGTGCGCGCGTCACGTGCCACGCCGTCGACATAGGCGGTGACGTCGTCGCCCATCGTGTTCGGTTGTTTGCTTGACTCAGCCATGGTGTTTCCTAAAGCGTGCGCAGCAAGCCGTCCACGCCGCGTGCGCCGCCCATCTTCATCGTCAGAATCTCAATCTCGTCCCACGGTTCGCCACTTTGTGCGCCTTTGACCACGGTATCGATGAAATTAGCGTACGCCAACAGGTGCATGAGGTCATCCGTGCTTAAGCGCGCCAGCACGCGTTTAAACGCGGGTTTGCGATTGCTCCACACCCGATATTGTTCAAGCGCGGCATCCACCGACGTGCCGCGCGCCACCATATGCGAGATACCCGCCAGTTGGCGCAGTTCACGGCCCAGCGCCCAGTTGAGCAACAAAGGTTCGGTGCCTTCCTCGCGCAGACCGCGAATAATGCGCAGCGCGCGCGCCAGATCGCCACCCACCACCGCATCGGCGAGCTGAAACACATCGTAGCGCGCGCTGTCGCGCACCGCGCCCAGCACATCGGCTTCATTGATGAGTTCAGCATCGACCAAGAGACACAGCTTTTCGACTTCCTGGGCGGCCGCCAGCATATTGCCTTCGACGCGGTCAGCGATGAGTTCAGCGGCGGCCGGTGCGATACGTTTGCCGAAACGCGCGGCACGCCGGCCCAGCCATTCCGGTAACGCGGCGCCGCGCAGGTCGCGGGTCGCGACACACACTGCGTGGTTCTCGAGCGCGGCAAACCATTTGGCCTTCTTCATCGCCGCGTCCGGTTTGCCGGCGCTGACCACCACGATGTCGTCGGCCTGCTCGCGAGCGGCCAATTGTTCGAGGATCTCGGCACCGGCCTTGTCGGGCTTGCGCTCACCGAGGCGGATTTCAAACAGCCGCCGGCTCGCGAACAGCGACAAGGCGTTGCCCTCGTCCGCCAGCGCCTGCCAGTCGATGCCGGTTTCCGCGTCGAACACGCGTCGTTCCTCGATGCCGGTTTCGAACGCACGTTTGCGCACCGCATCGGCACATTCGAGCAACTGCAGCGGCTCATCGCCGTGAAAAAAATAGATCGGCGCCAGTGACTGCGCGCGCAGCCGCTCATGGAGACGGTCGACGGTCAGTTGCACAGCGCTATCAACCCTTGCTGTCGACTTTGGGTTTGGCCGCAGCGTCGGGTGGCAGTTCGATGGATTCGAGACGGAAAATCAGCGAGGTGGCAGCCGTCTCGGCCAGATCCTGCTGCACGGTATTGTCTTGTTCGACGGTGCCGAGCAGGGAACCTTCGTCGAACACATAATCGAGCTGAAAAGTCAGCGGTTCGCGCGGCACCAGCAGCTTGCCATCGCTTGAACGCACGGTGAAATGAGCGAGCAGCCCGAGCTCGATTTCGCGCACCTTACCCGTGCCAGGGTCGACCGACAGGATGCGACGCTCGAAACGTTCGTCTTCTATCTCAATGACCAGGTCGGCAAGCGAGCGCCGACGCACCACGCGCAATCCGCGATTGACGAGCTCGCGGCGCACCGCAAGGGTGACCTGATCGGCCGCGTCGCCGCGCAGAAATACTTTGCGGAAATTATACGTCGAACCGGGGTTCGAGCCGCGCAGATACCAGCCGCCGCAGCCCGCCAGGACAACCGCCAGCAGCACCATCAACACCGCAAGCCGGGTGCGCGAGGTCATCGGCTTTACTCCGCCACCACCACGTTCACGAGCTTGCCTGGCACGACGATGATCTTGCGCATCTGTTTGCCGGTGACAAAACGCTGCACGTTGTCGTCCGCCAACGCGATGGCTTCGCAGGTCGCCTTGTCGGCATTGGCGGGCACGCTGACCACCGCACGTTTGCGGCCGTTGACCTGCACCACCAGTTCGACTTCATCGCGCGTGAGAGCACTGCTGTCGGCCTGCGGCCAGGCGGCGCCACTCAGTTCGTCGGCATGGCCCAAGGCCTGCCATAGCACCGCGGTGATATGCGGCACGATGGGCGCAAGCAACAGCACCACGGTGCTGAGGCCCTCCTGGCGCACCGCGTGGGCGGCGGCCGTCTCGACCGTCATACGTGACAGGTGATTCAACAATTCCATCACCGCGGCAATCGCGGTGTTGAATTTGTAACGTCGGCTGACGTCGTCACTCACTTTTACGATGGTCTCGTGAATGTGGCGACGCACCGTTTTCAGTTCGTCGTCATGGCTGCCGGCCGCGGCCGGCACGCCCTTGGCGACGTGTTCGGTGACCTGGCGCCATAACGATTTCAAGAAACGGAATTGCCCTTCGACCGCCGAATCCGACCATTCCAGGGATTGGTCGGGCGGCGCTGCGAACATCGTATACAGGCGCACGGTGTCGGCACCGTATTTGTCGATCAAGGCCTGCGGATCGACGCCGTTGTTCTTCGACTTCGACATCTTCTCGACCGCGCCGATGGTGACCGGCAAGCCGTCACTCTTGGCGCGCGCGGTGAGCGCACGGCCTTTGGCGTCGAGCTCAACGTCGACCTGCGCCGGGTTGAAGTATTGTTTGCGGCCGTTCTCGCCGTCGCGGAAATAGGTTTCCTTGCACACCATGCCCTGGGTCAGAAGACGCTTGAAGGGCTCGGCGGATTTGACCAGGCCGGCGTCGCGCATGGCCTTGTGGAAAAAGCGCGCGTAAAGAAGGTGCAGCACCGCATGTTCGATGCCGCCGATGTAGATATCGACCGGCATCCAGTAATCGGCGCGCGCGTCGACCATGCCGGTGGTGCTGTCGGCGCAGGCAAAACGGGTGAAATACCAGGACGACTCGAAGAAGGTGTCGAAGGTGTCGGTCTCACGGCGCCCCGGCCGGCCATCGGGCAGGGTCGCCTCGGTGAAAGACGGCATGGAACGCAGCGGCGAATTGACGCCTTCCCAGGCGATGTCTTCGGGCAATACCACCGGCAAGCGCTCGGCGGACTCCAGCACCACATTGCCGTCGGCGTCATACAGCACCGGGATCGGGCAGCCCCAATAACGTTGACGCGATACCAGCCAGTCGCGCAGACGGTATTGGGTGCGCCGCTCGGCGCGGCCCTGGCCTTCGAGGTGCGTGGCGATGGCATCAAAAGCCGCACCGAAATCGAGACCGTCATAGGTGCCGCTGTTCACCAGCACGCCGTGTTCGGTGTAAGCCTCACGCTCGATGTCGACCGCGCTGCCGTCCAGCGGCCGCACCACCTGGCGAATCGGCAGATGGTTGCGTTTGGCGAACTCGAAATCGCGCTGGTCATGCGCCGGTACCGACATCACCGCGCCGGTGCCATAGCCCATCAAGACAAAATTCGCGACCCACACCGGCAGGGGCGCACCGGTAAGCGGATGGTCGACGCTGATACCCAGCGGCAGACCGCGCTTTTCCATGGTCTCCATGATGGCTTCGGAGGTGGACTGGCGTTTGCACGATTCCAGCAGTTCGGCGACCTTGGGGTCGCGGCTGGCGGCGGCCACCGCCAGCGGATGTTCGGGCGCGACGGCCATGTAGGTCGCGCCATGCAGGGTGTCGGGGCGGGTGGTGAAGACTTCCAGGTCGCCACTGCCATCACTCAAGGCAAATCGAATCTTGAGGCCCTGGGAGCGCCCTATCCAGTTGCGCTGCATGGTCTTGACCGCTTCCGGCCACTCGTCCATGCGGTCCAGTTCTTCCAGCAGTTCGTCGGCATAGGCGGTGATGCGCAGGAACCATTGCGGGATCTCGCGGCGCTCGACCGGCGCGCCGGAGCGCCAGCCGCAGCCGTCGATAACCTGCTCATTGGCGAGCACGGTCTGGTCGACCGGATCCCAGTTCACGACCGCGGTGGCGCGATAGACCAGGCCTTTCTCGTAGAGCTGGGTGAAAAACCACTGCTCCCAGCGGTAATAATCAGCGTTGCAGGTGGCGAGTTCACGACTCCAGTCGTAGGCAAAACCCAAACGCTGCAACTGGCCGCGCATGTAGCTGATATTGTCTCGCGTCCACTTGGCCGGCGGCACGTTGTTTTCGATGGCGGCGTTCTCGGCCGGCATACCAAAAGCGTCCCAGCCCATCGGCTGCATGACGTTCTTGCCCTGCATGCGCTGATAGCGGGCAATCACATCGCCGATGGTGTAGTTACGCACATGGCCCATGTGCAGACGCCCGCTCGGGTAGGGGAACATGCACAGGCAATAGAACTTTTCCTTGGACGGGTCTTCGACCACCTTGAAGGTCTGGTGATCGCGCCATTGGTCCTGCACCACCGGCTCGATGCGTGCCGGTTCGTAACGCTCGGTCAGGAGTTCGCGCTTGAATTCTTCGCGCACGCTTTAAAGCCCTTTTGCTGGAAAATCGGAGTGTCCCGCGGCAACCGCCGCACCGCAGGAGACCGGGGTGAGGATGGGATTTGCTCGGCCGACGAGCATACAGGAGGGCCATTTTTGGCGCAAAAAAGATGCCGGTTCGCGACCCGAACCGGCATAACCCCGGCGTACCGAGGAGGGTTGCGTTGATTCGTTATTTACTCGAGGCGGCGGTGACGCGCTCGCGGTTCTTGTCCAGGGTCGCGCTGCCGATACCTTTAATCTGCAGCAGGTCATCGACGGTCTTGAACGGACCGTGGGCATCGCGATACTCGACGATGGCCTGGGCTTTGGCCGGCCCGATACCGACCATACCGGCCGCAAGCGCTTCGGCCGACGCCGAATTGAGGTTGACCGGCTCAGCCGCGTTTAAGGCGCAGGACATAAGCACGAGGAAAATGATGAGCAGACGTCTTAATGAGGACATTCCATGTCTCCTTTGAATGATCCCTTGGGTATTCCCTCGGGTAAGCTGGGGCTGGTGCGTCGGGTCGCTTCCTTCCAGAAAGCACCGAACGCACGGTTAGCTTAGATGCGACGCGCCGACCGTGGCGAGCCTCGATCCGGCGCACAGACGCGGCTGCGGCCAGGAGATTTTCCTGAGCATACGGCGGGTAGCGAGGACACGGCGGTCTGTAGATTGCCCGCAGTTTCATCGAGCCGTCACAAAAACCACGTAGAAGTGTCACGCAAGTCCTGTGACTGACACATAGTAAGCAGCCATGAGCGCCAACATACTCATCGTCGAAGACGAACCGGCCATCCGCCAGATGCTGGGCTTCACCCTCGCGGGCGACGGCTACCAGTTCACCGAGGCCGGCGACGTCGAAGAGGCCCAGACCGCCATGGGCACCCTGACGCCCGACCTCATCCTGCTCGACTGGATGTTGCCCGGCATCAGCGGTGTCGATTTCGCGCGACGCTTGAAGCGCGACCCCAAAACCTGCGGTATCCCGATCATCATGCTGACCGCGCGCGGCAGCGAGAACGACAAGGTCAAAGGCCTCGATACCGGCGCCGACGACTTCATCACCAAACCCTTTTCGACCCGCGAACTGCTGGCGCGGGTGCGCGCGGTGATGCGTCGCAGCCAGACCGGCGGCGACCTCGATGTGATCGAAATGGGCGCCATCAAGCTCGATTCCCAGACCCATCGGGTGCTGGCCAACAACCGGCCGGTAGAGCTGTCTCCCACCGAGTTCCGTCTGCTGCAGTTCTTCATCACCCATCCGGAACGGGTTTATTCGCGAAATCAGTTGCTTGATAGCGTGTGGGGCAACCATGCCTACATCGAGGAACGAACCGTGGATGTGCACATCCGGCGCCTGCGCAAATTGCTCGAGCCCTATGGCTGCGAGGCCTACATCCAGACCGTGCGCAGCGTCGGCTACCGCTTCTCGGTGCTGCTGGACTGAGCGCGGCCGAAAATCCTGCGGCCTGACTCTTCATCCAGACCACCGAAAGTACGATAATCCAGCCACCCTTCTCGCAGGTTCTCCCCTATGCAGCAGCGCGATGCTTGGCGCCTTGCCGCACTCTTCCTGACCGCGCTGGTGGTCGGCACGCTGCTTGGGCGCATCCAATGGTGTCTGCTGCTGGCAGCGGTCGGTTACATCATCTGGATGCACGCCAAACTCGAGCTGTTGTTGTCGTGGATGCGCGACCACAAGACCCACGAGCCGCCCGAAGCGCCCGGCGCGTTTGAAGAACTCTCACTCGAAATCGACTACCTGCGCGAGCGCCATAAAAAACGCAAAAAGAAACTCGCCAGTTATCTCAAACAATTCCAGCAGGCGACCCGCGCGCTGCCCGATGCCACCGTGGTGCTCGACGCACAAAATGAAGTGCGCTGGGCCAACGCCGCGGCGCGCCGCGACCTAGGTATCCGCTGGCCGGAGGACATTGGTCAGCGCGTCACCAACCTCGTGCGTCTGCCGGCGCTGCGCGCCTTTATCGAGAACGCGAGCGAGGAGCAGGCCATCGAGATCCAGAGCCCGACCGATACCAAACGCTATCTGTCCGTGCTGCTCGCGCCCTATGGTCGCGAACAACAGTTGCTGGTCGCGCGCGACATCACCCAGCTACACCGCGCCAACGAGATCCGACGCGATTTTGTCGCCAACGTTTCCCATGAACTGCGCACACCGATCACGGTGTTCCGCGGTTATCTCGAAACCCTTGAAGCACAGGCCGATCTGGCACCGCCCGCTTGGCGTCCGGCACTGACGCAGATGGCCGCCCATTCCGAACGTATGCGACAGTTGGTCGAGGAGCTGTTGCTGTTATCCAATCTCGAACGCGAAGACCGCGTGCCGCAACCCGAGGTGGTCGATGTTTCAGCGCTGGTGGCTGACGCCCATGCCCGCGCGCGTGAGCTGAGTCTGCAGCGCGAGCACCTGTTTTCGCTCGAGATTGACCCCGATCTGCGCCTGCGTGGGTCGCGCACCGAACTCTACAGTGCGTTCTCCAATCTGATTTTTAATGCCGTGCATTACACGCCCGAGCGCGGCGTGATCCGCATCCGCTGGTATCGCGACGAGAGTGGCGCCCATTTCGAGGTAGAGGACAACGGCATCGGCATCGGGCCCGAACATATCGAGCGCCTGACCGAGCGTTTCTATCGGGTCGAACAATCGCGCGTGCGCAGCGCCGGCGGCACCGGTCTAGGGCTAGCCATCGTCAAACATGTGCTGGTGCGCCACAACGCGACCTTGCACATCGAGAGTACGCCCGGCAAGGGCAGCCGCTTCCGCTGTGATTTTCCCCTGGCCGAAGCGGTGGATGTGCGTGAGCAGACACCAGCGCAGGTGAGAGACGCCGGCTGACCCTTGCAGGTGCGAATTTATTCGCACATTCATGGCGCGGCGCCGAGTTCCGGCTTTAATGTGCGAATAAATTCGCACCTACAGGGCAGACGACTAATCGGGGTCGCGGCGTAATTCCTGTTCTACCTGTTCCAGAGCGACGTGACGCACGTCTTTGCCTTCGACCAGATAAATCACGTTCTCGCAGATGTTGCGCGCATG